>CAYNHX010000011.1:17354-17778 GCA_964397275.1 uncultured Muribaculaceae bacterium
TCTAATTCATTTAAAAAGTATTTAAAAACATAATCCCAGTACTCTTTTACAAAATCTTTTCTATAAAGTGGTATATTAAGTTTTTTACAAACATCTACGGCGTCATTATAATCTTTTTCTTGAGAACAAATTTCACTATTATTAATTAAATTATTTTCACTATTTAATGAACTATCCCAATTTCTCATAAATAATCCAATTACATCATATCCTTGTTCTTTTAAAAGGTATGCTGCAACTGCAGAATCAACTCCACCACTCATACCTACTACTACTTTTTTAATAATAATCACCTTTTTTCTTAAATATTATATCACATATTAATAAAAGATATATTTTATATATCTTTATTATTTATTATATAATTATATGAATCTTTGCACATATCTTCTACACTTAGTTTTGCTTTCCATCCTAATTTTTC
>CAYNHX010000012.1:0-1953 GCA_964397275.1 uncultured Muribaculaceae bacterium
GAAATATTTATGAGAAGTTTACCTGAAAAAATTAATTTAACAGAAAATAATCAACGAGTAGTAGAAGTATTAGAAAATTCAGTTAAAAAAGAAACTGAAGAAAGAAAAGCTATTATTGATAAGAATGAGAGGATATATGCTGAGATTGATTCAATGTTTGGTGCATGTGTACTAGAAATGGAAAAAGGTACAATTCCAACAGTATCGGTAGAGAAACTATATAGTAGTTTTGGCTGGAAATATCCAAGGGAAGATCAAATAGAGTTAGTAAAAATATTGAAGAAAGGAAGGAAGTAATATGAAAAAGATACAAATAGGAGTTATGGGATCTGCTGCTGATCTAAATTATAGTAAAGAAGCAGAGGACTTTGCTAAAGAGTTGGGTAAGTTAATAGCAGAAAGTGGTAACATTTTAGTTTATGGAGCAGAAAAAGATTATAGCTCTTTATCCACTAATTCAGCTATAAGCGCTAGTGAAAACAATGGTATAACTGTTGGAGTTACTGGTGGAAAAGATAAAAAACTTTGGGGAGATTTTAAACCCACAGTTTTAATACCTTGTGGTTTAGATATTGGTGGTGGTAGAGAATTTACTTTAATTTTAAGTTGTGATGTAATCATAGCTATAAGTGGAGGATCTGGAACATTAACTGAAATGGCCATTGCATATCAAGCCAATATACCGATAATAACTATTGATACTTTTGGAGGATGGGCAAGAGAACTATCAGAGAAGTACATTGATGATAGAAAAAGAGTAATGTGTATTAGAGCAAGAACTCCAAAAGAAGCATTAAGTAAAGCTATTGACGCTGTTAAAAAATAGTTTTAAAAGATATGCCAACAAGATGGAGTGCTACGCAGAAGATAGTTGAAAACATACTCTTAATTAGTAGAAGACAAAGCACGATGAAATATAGTTTATAAAATATGTTGTATTTTTTTAATATTTCTATTATAATAAAGCCGTTTATTTTAAGAAAGTTACAAATTTTATTATAGTTAGGAGGGTTTATGTGTTTACTACCTGATTTAGAAGAATTAAAACCAATTACTGATAAGAATAATACTTTTTATGAATGTGGATTTAACAAAAATTTTGATAACCTTTCATTTGAAAAAAAATTAAAAGTTTTATGTGATATAGTTAGACAAAGCATATATCCAAATGGTCATCCAAATCCAGACACTGAAATTTTAGAAATGAATGGAAATTGTTATACTGCTTCTCATGTATTTTTAAATTACATTAAAAAGTTAAATATAGGTATTAATGGGAGAGTTGCATTAGCAAGAAAAAGATCGTTTGATTTAGATGATGTGACTTCTATACATATTACAGTTTTAATTGATTCAATTGATGGACATACATATCAGGTGGAACCACTTCCGTTTGCAGGATATAAATTTGGGAGTGTTGAGGATATTACACATAAAAAAACGTATAATGAATATGTTGTTATTGATAATAGAATTGATAGGTATTTATATCAATTAAGAAAAGTTATATATGAAAATCATATAGATAAATTTGATAAAATCAAGTTAAAAGAATATATAGAATTATGTGATATAGTGTCAGAATACCCAATTTTAAGTGGATATGTTGTAAGAGTATTAAAAATCATTAGTAATTATTTAGATAATAAATATGAACAGGATAAAACACAAAAAAAAATAAATATCATAAAGCCATATAATAAAAATAATATTTCTAAATTGGTTGAATTACAAACTAGATTAGAAAAAGAAATAAATATTTGGATAGAAGAATTAAGAGATTTACAACAATCTAATAAAGATTATGAAAGACAATTAGAATTAGCTCTTTCAATTGTACAAGAAAAGAAGTGGCTAGATGATTCATATGAAAGATATACTTTTATTGATGGGGGAAAAATTAGCTTATCAAGTATAAATCCAAGATTATTATATGAAAAAGAATATATGATA
>CAYNHX010000012.1:1979-17571 GCA_964397275.1 uncultured Muribaculaceae bacterium
CTTCCATCAGAAGTTTTTTACTATGATGATATGAAGGTAATTGATTTATTAAAACCTACCGAACAGTTAGGTTTAAACCCAATATTATTTTTTCATCCAGGTGGGGAAGAATATGTTAGAACAATGTATGGTGATACAAAATTAATATTATTTATGGGTAAAAATAAGGAAATTGAATTATTAAAAAGCAAAATTTCAAAATATGGTAATTTGTTTTATGAATCAAATAGTTATAGTGATTCAGCATTAAAATATTTAAGTTTACATTTAGAACATCAAACTATGACTAGATTTATGTATCCGAATCCAAAACTTAAAAAAACATTTTAAAATTAATAATAAAATAATTTAAAGAAAGAAGTGTTGTGAATGGATCCAATAATTAGTGAAGAAAAAGAATATTTGGAATTTACAAAAGAAGTTATTAAAAAGGGAATAGAAAATTGTTTAGAAATCGATAATAGTCTTCAAAGAGAATCTACCAAACTTTCCTTTGAAGATAGATTAAGAGGGACGCATTTTAATTTGAATGCCAATCTTTTTAATGTAGGCAAAAGAAGGGAAAAATTAGAAAAATCAAAGAATTGTCCATATTTTGGCAGATTTGACTATAAAACTTTAAATGGCGATAGTATATCACGCATATATATTGGAAAGTTTACAATTAGTAATGATAGTGAAATTGTTGTTTATGATTGGAGGACTCCGATATGTGAGTTATATTATAGTAGTGAAGTTGGACCAGTTTCATATACTTCGCCATCTGGTACTCAAAACGGTAGTTTATTATTAAAAAGGCAAATAACTATAAAAGATGGAGAGTTAATAAATGTTTTAGATACTAATTTAGTAACAGATGATGAGTTGTTACTTCCTTATTTAACTGTTAATGCTGATAATAGGATGAAAACCATCATAGCATCTATTCAAAAGGAACAAAATGATATTATTAGAAGTAAAGATGATAATATAATAATACAAGGTGTAGCAGGTAGTGGAAAAACTTCTGTTGCGTTGCATAGAATAGCGTATTTAATATATTTTTTTAATGGTATAGATAAAGGCAAAGATTTTTTAGTGATTGGCCCAAATAATTATTTTTTAAATTATATATCTTCTATTTTGCCTGATTTAGAGACAACAGCAGTTGAGCAAAAAACTATTTTGGATATTTTGAACGAATATTTAGGATTAAGTTTAACCCTAGGCCAAAATACATATAATAAAAAAACAGATATAGAAAAAATGAATAAAAGAATTAGTGCATTTAAAGGAAGTTTAGAATATCGATATCTATTAGATAAATTTATTAAAAAATATTTTGAAGGTAATAAAATAGTAGCAGATGATTTTAAAATAGATGGTAAAGTTGTGTTTTCAGCAGACGATATTAAAGAATCTTTAATAGATACTACTAAAAAAACATTTAAATTTGAAAAAACTTCTATTTTATATAAATCAAAGTTCAAACAAAATATAGAAAATATATATGATAAACTAAATCGAGAATATAGACAGATGTATATGTCTTTACCAAAGGATGATCCCTTAAGAAACCAGTATATAGAAAAAAGCTTGAATTTGAGAAAATTAGTATACGATCAAGGTGCCAAATTATTAAATAAATATTTAAATTCACTTAATAGATCATGTTTGTCTTTATATGTTTCATTTATTTGTGAATTGAAAAAAGAAGATATTAGTTTAACATCTGAAGAATTAAAATTATTACAAAAAGAGACATTGCAATTAATTAAGAAGAAACAAGTGCAATATGAAGATGTTGCGGGGTTAATATATTTAAATTACATACTTACAGGAAAGAAACTAGAATATAAAAACGTTGTTATAGATGAGGCACAAGACTATAGTTTATTTGCATTTTATGCCTTAAAACAAATAATGGAAGATGCAAAATTTAATATATATGGTGATCTAGCTCAAGCAGTTTATCCATATAGGAGTATTAGTTCTTGGGATGAACTTAATGAAAAAGTATTTGATAATAGATGTAATTTATTAGAGTTAAATAAAAGCTATCGTACTACAATGGAAATAACTAACATTGCTAATCATGTTTTAGAAACATTAGGATTAAGTCCAGCAGAACCTGTTATAAGATATGGCGCAGAAGTACAATTTGTTGATATTTCAAACAATGAAAATATAAAAGCAGATAAAATAATGCGATGGATTGATTCTGGATATAAAACAGTTGCAGTTATATGTAAGGATGAGGTAGAAGCGCAAAAAGTACAAGAGGAATTATTAAATAGTGGAGTAAGTGCAAGGTATATTTCTAATGCAGATAATCAATATAGTGGCAAAATATTTGTAGTAACTGCTCTTAGTGCAAAAGGTTTGGAGTTTGATTGTACAATAATTAATAATGCTTCAAGTGAAGTTTATGATGTTAATAATGAAATTGATATGCATTTGTTATATATAGCAACTACTAGGGCACTCCATGAACAAGTAGTTGTGTACAATAAAGAAATAGTTAAACCGTTTAAAGATGAAATAAAAAATAATGACGAAAAACAAAATGGTAAAGCCTTAGTAAAAATAATAAAATAAAAAATTTAAATGAAATAATATACTAAATATGTGGGGAATAAACATGGGAAAAAATGAATTTATGCTTATAAGACATGGATATGATGATCATAGTTATATTGATGGAAAAATGGATACATCTTTGACATCAAAAGGAATTGAAACGGTTAATAATGTAGCAAAAAGTATAATATATAAGGTTAATTCAGATAAAGTAATTATAAGACATTCAATAAAATTAAGAGCTAAAGAAACTGCTGAAATTATATGTGAATTTTTTTTGAAAAACAATATTGATTGCAAGTGTATAAGTGAAATTGGATTAACAGAATTATTTCAAGGGGAATTTAATTTTAGTGATATAGAACATAATTCTAAAATAGATTTTTTACAAAGCTGTTGGGATGATTTTGAAGAATGTAGATTATCAGGTGATCTAAATCATCGTTTTGGTCAAAATAAGAATAAAAAAATAATATTAACTCAAGGAGAAAATCATTTTGAATGGTCTTTTCGTATTGCAAATGGAGTATTAAATATTATTAAAGATTTGGAACAATCTAACCAATCAATAAATATATCTCATCGTGGAGCTATTTTAGAAATTCAAAATATAGTAGAAATGATTAATGGTAATATATCATTTAATGAAATAGAACTTTACAAAACCATATGGATGAATTATTGTCAAGATCATTTACTACATATAAATGATTTAGAAAAAGCAAAAGTTTTAACAAAACAATATATTGAAAAAAGGAGAAAAAATGAAAATAGTAATTAACCAGCCCAGGTCTTCCTATTTTGTAGGAGGTGCTGAAATGATTTCTTTTGAGCATGCAGTTAATTTATTAAAACTTGGACATGATGTATACTTTTTTACTATATCACCAAAAAGCATTGGTCTATCATATTCATCTCAATTTAAAAAATTTTTTGATAATTATTCTAAAAAACTTAATATTATTGAAATAAATCAAGATGAAAAAATTAAATACATTTATAAAATTGAGCCAGGCGAAGACAGGTGCAGATGGAATATAGAATCT
This sequence comes from uncultured Muribaculaceae bacterium, assembly GCA_964397275.1. Taxonomy (GTDB): domain Bacteria; phylum Bacillota_I; class Bacilli_A; order RF39; family UBA660; genus DAOOPL01. Next base: position 5,585 of record CAYNHX010000012.1, read on the forward strand.
ATTTTTTATAATCAAAAATTATATGAATATCTTTCTATTAAGAATGAAAATTATGATATTATTTTTTCTTATTATAATTTAGATGCTGTTTTTATCCCTAGACAATTAATTAAAAACAATGTTTTATATTTATGTGGAATACCAAGACAGCAAAATGATTTTCAAGGTAGCTTTTTATCATCATATGATAACGTTCTTGCAATTTCAAATGAAGTAAAAGAATCATGGGGGAAGTATTTTAGAAACAATATTTTTGTGGTATCAACTGGAGTTGATTGTGAAAGATTTTCATTAAGTAAAACAAAAAAAATAAAATCAGAAGCAGTAAAACTTTTATATGTTGGTCGACTTATTAAACGCAAAAATATTGATAGTATAATATATGCTTTTGAGGAAATTCGTAATAAGAATAATAATATAAAATTAGTTGTTGTTGGTGATGGACCAGATAGAGAACGTTTAGAAACAATTTCTAATAATGTGATATTTACTGGTGTTGTTAATGACACTGAAAACTATTATAAAAAAGCTGATATTTTTGTTTCTCCATCAGAATATGGAGAAGGATTACAAGGTACAATTCTTGAAGCAATGAGCTGTGGATTAACCATTGTTGCAACGAACACAGAAATTAATAAGCAACTATTATCAGACGGAAGAGGTATTCTTGTTGAAACAGATATTCCTTCAGTTGTAGAAGGAATAAAAAAAGCTATAGAAGTTGATCAAACTAAGATTGCGAATAAAAACAGAAAATATGTATTATTGAATTATAATTGGATTAACAAAATCAATGAAATATTGGAGGTGTTAAAATGAATATTATTTTCATGAGGCATGGTGAGGCTACAGATAATGTTAAAGAAATAATTTCAGATAGAGAAGTTTATTGGTCAGTACTAACTGAAGAAGGAATAGAAACTGTTAAAAAGTCAATAAATTGTTTACCATCTAAAATTGACAAAATATATGTATCTCCTCTCCCTAGGACAATTCAAACAGCACATTTTGTCTCAAAAAAGCATCCTAAAACGGAAGTAATTATAGAAAATAGAATTCGCGAAATAAACAATGGAAAATATTCGGGAAAAACGAATAATAAAGATTTAGATAATATAAGAATAAAACAAATTGGTGGAGATTATTTTGTTAGATTTGGTGAATATGGAGAAAACAAATATGATATTGAATTTAGATTGTGCAAATTTTTAACTGATATTTATAATAATAATTTTAATTTTAATACAATATTAATTGTATCTCATGGATCAATTATTTCTTATATAAAAAGAATATTAAATATTAAATACCCTCATATTAAAACCGGGAAAATTGAAGAGGTTATAGATATTGATTTTAATTTTCTTTTTAAGCATATTAAACAATTAAACAAAGTTAAGAAAGAAAATATAAAAGCAAGAATAAAAGTAATAGAATCATTAAATATAAAAGACAATTTAAAGAATCAATTAATTAAGCTTGTAAAAAAGGAGTTTAATAATATAGAATTTCCAGATAATTATTTTTCTAATTTTATAGAAGGTATAAGTACAAAAAATCTTGTTAGTATAAATAAATCAAATTTTGACAACAATGTAATATTAATTTGTTTTTATAATAATTTTGAAAATTTTGCTAAAAAATGGATGAATTATTATATTTCAATAGGAATTAAAAATTTTGTATTAGTTGATAACAATTCTACTGATAATTCTACAAAAATTTTAAAAAGTTTTGAAAATAAAGTAAATATTTCTTTTTGGAGAATAAATGAAATGTACAATTGTTATAAAATGTGTGGATGGAAACAACAAATATTAGAATTTTATGGTAAGAATAAAAAATATTTAATAGTAGATTCTGACGAATTATTTATATATGAAGGATATAAAAAAATTGCTTTTGATACTTTTTTAGAAAGAAAAAAAATATCCTGTATAAAAACTTTGATGCTTGATGTATATACTAATAAGAATATTTTTGAAGGCAATCTCGAAGACTACAAATATATTGATAAAGGAACATATAAAACATCAACATTAGTTTCTTATGGTAAACGCTTTTTTGGAGGTCCAAGATCTAGGATCTTTTCAATAAATCCCAGTTTACAAAAAATACCCTTTATTAAATATACAGGAGAAGAAATTTATGCAAATGATCATTACTATTATCCTTGGAGTATAAATGATAAAGCAGAATTTTGCTCATATTTATTACATTACAAATTTTTACCTGATGATAGAGAAAAATACAATACATTTGCTAAAGATGGAAGACATTGGAATAATTCAAGTGAATATAAAATTTATAATGAAATTACTAAAAAAAACAATAGTATATATTTTTATAATGAAAGTATTTCGATTTTAATTGATGATATAGATTTTTTGTTTTAGTTTAAAGAAGGAGTGAATTATATGCAGTATTTGATATTAAACAATAAGAGAACAATTAAAAAAGTAATAGATTATCTAATAGAAAAAGAATCTTTTCCAAAAATACAAAGAAGGTTAAATATATTTGAAGAAAATCAATCGTTTCGTATTGAAATTTTAAATAATGTAATTTGTTACAGAAAAAATGACAGATTAAAAACAATATTTATAAAAAATAAGAACTTAAAATATTTTTTTAAAAGTATGGATAATAATAACAAATATTATATTAATGATATTGCTATGTTATCTTTTAGAAATTGTTCTTTATTATTTGATACATATCACGGCACAATTATTTCAATTGAAAAAGAAGAACTCACATATGAACTTGAGACTAAATTTAATTTAATTCATTACGATAATATTAATGACCATAAATTTACTATTATACCCAAGGCCGAATATTTATTTAATAAAATTGGTAATTTAAATGAGAAAGTTAAAAGTTATGGAATAGAAACAGGATTAGATATACGTTCCACAAGTACATCTTTAAAACTAAGAATATCAAATATGTCTAATGATTACTCATATCTTGAATACTATTATAAATATGTTACTGGACAAAATTTGCTATCTATTAATAGTTATAAAAATAAAAAATATATAATTAAGAATATGAGTATAATTATACCCACATATAATCAAAATGTAATATATTCTTTATTATCAATACAAGGACAAGATTTAGCTAAAGAAGATAAAAAGAAACTTCAAGTTATTGTTATTAATGATGGGTCAGAAAATAATGTTATTGAAGAAATCAATCAAATTAGAGATAAATTGGATTTTGAATTGCAAATAATATCATTTGAAAAAAATCAAGGATTATCTAATGCTAGAAATGTTGGTTATGCAATTGCTAAATATGATTATATACTATTTATGGATTCTGATATAATTTTAAGTAAAAATTATATAAATGATATAAATATTAGATTACAACTAATTCCTAATGCTATATTTACCTGTATGAGAAAAAATATTGAAAAAGATTCTGATATTTTAAAAATCAAGCATTTAATTAATGGTGTAGATGCTTGTACCAGTTTTGATGATAGTAGAGTTATCACAAAAGGGAAAGAGTATCATATTGGTTGTGATAAAGCATATATTGATGAGGAAATTTCAATTCTAGATGACACTAATTATTTTAAAGAATTGGGTTTTGGTTCTCAAGTTGGAATTTATAATATTTCAACTGTAGTTGCAGGTCACAACATAGCTTTAAATAAATTTTTAATAAAATCTCAACAACCTTTTAGTTCAAAGTTTAAAGGTTGGGGTATGGAAGATGCATATTTTTCTGCAAAAATTATTGCAGAAGGATGTTATGTTATTCCTATTTTATCTTCTAGCGTATATCATATTAACCATCCACCAAGAAGTGGAAGTGTAGAAAAAAAGAATAAAGAAGCACTAATTAATTATAATATTTATAACGAACTATTAGACCAAACATGGGAATAGTAAATATGGGTTACAGTATTAATAACAAAATAAAAGATATGTTTTTTAGATTTATAGTTGGCGGAATAAACGTGTAAGTTAAGAGGATGAAAAGAAGACCATTCACTTCCAAGTGAAGTAGTAAAGATACACGAGGATGTTAGAAGAAATAATGAAACAAGCGTATTTAAAGATATAATTAAATAATAATTTTAATATAACAATATACCTGAAAAATAACTAAAATTCTTTATTTACTTAAAAAACTATAAATGATATTTATAAAAAAGTTATATAATTCTTCTTTAAGCATTGATAGTGAGGTGGAATAAGCAAGAATAGTTAGTCACCATTTTTAAGATAAAGCAATATAATCAATTATTTTGACTTTTAATACATGAATCATAAAATATAATAGTTTACTATTATATTTTTATTCCCCTCATGTTATAATATTTATATTAAGGATATATTAAGGAGTATAGGTAATGAAGAAAGTAAAGATATTATTAGATATATTAATGTTTATTATACTTATTATATTAATGATGTTATATGTGTTTAATAACAGGATACATGAGATAGCAGGTATCTTATTAATAGTTAGTTTTATAATACATAAGTTAATTAATATTAAGTCTATTAAGGTATTATGGAAGAGTTTTATTAGTGGTACTGCTAGTAGTAAGGTTAAGAATATAGTTATTAGTGATATTATATTAACTATATTAATGGTTATATCTTGTATAAGTGGGATATTTATATCTAAGTTTATTTTTAGGATTAGAACTAGTTTAGATAATGTATTTTATTTAATACATATAGTAAGTATATATATAACTATATTTATAGTGTTATATCATATGTTAAATCATATTAAGAATATATTATTAGGTATATGTAATATATTAAATATTAAATATAATAAAAGGTATGATTATATGTTTTATATATTATTAATTATATGTTCATTTACTACAGTGTTTCTATTTATAGCTAATGAGACTTTAAATAAGATAAAAAACATATATAATATTTCACAAGTAAGTAAGAAAGAAGAGGTTAGTACTACTAAGAGGATAACTACTAAACCTGATAATGAAATAACAGTAACAACTAGAACTACTCAAAAAATAGTAGATCAACCTACAGAAGATGAAATATATAAATACTTATCTAACTTATTCTGTAATGGTTGTAATAAACATTGTCCTTTATCAGCTCCTCAATGTGTAATAGGAGAGCAGAATGCTGCAATAGAGGAAGCTAGTTATAGAGAGAATTATAGTCAGGAGAATTAGAGGTTATTAAAGGAAAAGAAATTTACAAAAAGTGCACAAAAAATTATAATTTTGCGCATTTTATGTTAATAAGTTATATAATTAAATTAATAAAAAATGCTATTATGAATAAAACACTTTAGAAAAACAACTTGTAATTATTTACAAGCTGTTTTATTTATTCTATCTATTATCTCAAGAGTTTTATTTATAATATCTTTATTTAATATTTTATTAAACTTTAAATGCTCTTTCATAGTAAAATAACTCGGATTATTAAGAAGAAAGTACAAATATTCATTATGATATTCGCTATTTCTCCAAGCCGCTGGCATTTTATCTTCCTTACATATATCTTTTATATAACTATTATCTAATACTTCTAATGGTAATTTAAATTCTGGTAATATTGAATAAACAAGATTACCATCATATTTACCTGTAAAAAAATCTTCATAGTCAAAATTTCTTTCATATTCGTCCTCTGTTTCTTCATTTACTAAGTTTAAATTAACAATGTTATAATTACCAAAATCAAGATACGCTTATAGTATTTCTATAGGTATGTCATACTGTACAACATATTTATGTCTTCCATTTATATTTCTATATGCAAAAGCATCTTCAGCAAATAAAAAAAAATATTTATATGATTTATTTTTGTCATATGTGTTAACATTTGAATAACCTAATCCTTCATTAATTGGAGTGGGAGATCCTGTAATAATACCCTTACTTAATAATTCTGCCTCTTCTTCACATACACTTCTATAAACTAGCATAATACACCTCTTAATATTATTATATCATTTATTAAATAATTTTTATTAATAATAAATAAATGATATAATATTTTTTAAGAGGGAATCATGAAAGATAATACAAAAAAGAATATTAAGTTATTAGGATTATTAAACTTATTAATGGACTTAAAGTTTTATTCAGCTTTTGCAATAATATATTTTACTGCTATATCTGGATCTATGGCTCTTGGTATTAGTATTTTTTCTATGTCTATGATTAGTAATGCTATATTTGAACTACCTACTGGTATATTATCTGATAGAATAGGAAGAAAAAAGACTTTGATATTAGGAACTATATCATCTTTAATATATTCTATTTTATTTGCTATTAGTTTTAATTATATATTTTTACTAATAGCAGCTTTATTTGAAGGCTTAGAAAGAGCATTTTATAGTGGTAATAATGATGCATTATTATATGATTCTTTAAAAGAAGATAATATGGAAAAAGAGTATTCTACGTATTTAGGAAAAACATCTTCAATGTATTATCTAGCATCTTTAATATCAGCTTTAGTAGGAACTGTGTTAATAGGATTTACATCTATAAGATTTTTAATGATACTTACAATAATACCTAAATTAATAAATATGATAATATGTTTAAAAATTAAAGATCCTAGAGTGCATACTAATAAGATTAAAAACAATCCTTTTAGTGAAGCAAAAAATTTATTTAAAAAATTAAGGAATAATCCTAGTTTAAAAAAGATTATTATGGCAGATGTAGTAGCATGTTCAGTAGGAGAAACAGGATTTCAATTTAGACCTATGTTTTTTAAATTATTATGGCCTATGTGGGCTCTTGGTATACCAAGTATACTAGCTAACATAGGAGCCTTTGTTTCAGACTTTTTTGCAGGTAAAATAATAAAGAAGTTTACTGACAGAAGAGTATTAGTATTAGGTAATTTATATGGTATGATATCTAATATGGCAGGATATTTATTAAATAATATATTTTCACCATTAATACTTGTTACAAACTCTGTTATACCATCAGGAGTAGCTAAAAAAGCTTTAATGAATAAGCACTATGATGATAAAACAAGAGCTAGTATGGCTTCTTTATCATCACTAATAGTAACTATATCTATATCTATAGTAATGGTCTTAGTAGGTATAATAGCAGATAATATAGGTATATTAAAAACATTAATGATACTAACTTCATTTAAGATAATAACTGTACTATTATATAGAAGTGTGTTTAAGAAGATGGAAGGTAAGAAAATATGAATACAAATATAAGTATATTAAATATTAATAATTTTGATAAATTAAAAGAGTTATATCCTTGTGATGATTTTATAGAATATAAAGAAAAAAGAATTAAACAAATAAATAGTAGAGAACTCGATATATTTGTAATTGAATATAATGATAAATATATTGGTGAAATGACTGCAACATATATTAATGGTGATCTTGATAATGAAACAATACCTAATGTAAGAATATATTTTCAAGCATTAAGAGTACTAGATGAATTTCAAAATAAAGGTTTAGCACAAAAACTTGTTGAGTATGTAATAGACTACTATGAGAAATTAGGTTATACAGAGTTTACAATCGGAGTAGAAGAAGATAACTATAATGCTAAACATATCTATCAAAAGTTTGGTTTTACTGATATTATCGGTAAGGGAATTGAATATGATAACAATAACAATGAGTATACATTATATTTAAGAAAATAGAGTATTAGGAGGAAAGAATATGAAATTTACTGATAGAGAAATCACTAGTGATGAATATAATAAAATATGTGAAGACTTTAGAAAAATAGAAATTGATTATGGAATCACTGATTCAAATAACAAACGAATTAATATTACAGTTGAAGAAGAAGAAAAGGTTGTTGGATTTGCTTCAGGTCTTATAAACCATGAATGGTTTAATTTAACTGATTTATGGATAATTGAAGAATATAGAGGAAAAGGACTTGGTGCAAAAATATTAGGAATGATTGAGGAAAAAGCAAAAGCAGAGGGAGTAAAGCACAGTTATACATGGACGACAGCATATAATTCTAATGAAAAGTTTTATGAGAAACAAGGGTATAAACAGTGCCTAGTTTTTGAAGATTACTTTGGTATAAAAGGCGGTCATCATATTTGTCTTAGAAAAGATTTTAATTCATAATCAATGGGTTATAGACAGAGTAAGCAGAGGTACTAATAGAATAAATATTAACATAAAATACGCAAAAAATTAAAACTTTGCGCATTTTATGTTAATAATTGATATAATAATAATTAAATACTTTTGTATAACATTCAGGTGGTGGATAAATAATGAGTAATAATACTTTAAATAGTAATATTAAATTAATTGGAAAAAATATAATTTTTGATAATGGCGTAGAAGGTAAAATATTATTTTTTGATGAAAAAAGAAATGTAGTAGTATTTTGCAATAGAATAGAAATTATGGCAAAAGGCAATGAAAAATATCCGGATTTCTTAGTACCACTTCGAATTTCTCATGATAAATTAGATTCTACAATTGAAGATTGGTTAAGAAAAACATTTAGTAAAAGAGAGATCGATACTAACTTTGAAATAACAAAATTTTATCGGAATGTACTTAAAAAAGGTGAATGTTATTATGAAAACGATTTATATTCAAAGAAAAACGGTGAAATTGAGTATTTAGATAAAGTAGGAGTACTTAGTTATAATCAAGCAATTAACTTAGGAGCAAAAAGAAGTCTTGATGGGTCACCACCAGAAGGGAATTCGTGTAGTTTTTTTGAAAATTGTCCTCCCTCAGGTAGTTGGTTATCAACTATAAAAGGGAATAAGCATCCTATATATTTATCTACTAGTTATGTAATAACAAGGTGTGGTAGTATAACTATTGACGATTTTTTTAATGGACGTGGAGTTAATCCATTAATTTGTATATCTGGAGATATGTTATATACTGATGGTATAGGTGATAAAAGCGACCCAATAAAAGTATTGAAAAAGAAATAATATATGAGGAAGTAAAAGTTGCTAATATTTGTATGATAATAATATGGTACAATTTTTATTGAGGTGTAATGCTGAGAATAAAAAAATATATTTCTTTTCACGATTATTTATGCTATAATTTAATCGTGAAAGGAAATGAATGCTATGAATTATGAAAATAAAATTTTAAATTTGTTTAATGCTGGATATTTGAAGACTATAGATGTAAAGAAAAATAAAATTTCAAGTGTTTACTTAACAAAGCTTTTAAAAAAAGGAGTAATTGAAAGAGTAAGTAGAGGACTATATATTAAAGGTAATGATTTAGCTGATGACATGGTTGTTCTACAAAGTAAGAGTAAAAATGCTATTTATTCATATATGACAGCCCTATATTTACATAAGTTATCTAATAGGAATCCAATTAAATATGATATTACTGTCCCAAATGGATATAATGGATCACTTCAAAAAAATAGTAAGGTTAATTTACATTATACTAAGAAAGAATTCATCAACTTAGGAACTATTGAATTTAAAACAGATAGCGGAGTTTTAGTAAAGACATATGATTTGGAAAGAACTATTTGTGATATTGTGAAAAATAAGAAACAACTTGATAGTGAACTATATAATAAAGCAATAAGAGAATATTTTTACAGTAAAAGTAAGAACTCTTTAAAATTACATGAATATGCCTTAAAATTAAACATTACAAAAAAAATAGATAATGTTTTTGAGGTATTAAGATGATAAAAAATAAAGATAGTTTAAAAGCAAAAATTAAGAATCTTTCTAAAATCACTAATATTCCTAATAATTATTTAATTCAGAGTTTTATGTTTGAGTCTTTATTAAAAAGAATCTCTCTTTCTAAGTATAAAGAACAGTTTATTATTAAAGGAGGATTATTATTATCTTCAATATTTGGTGTAGATTTAAGAAGTACAATGGATTTAGATACTACTATAAAAGGAATATCTTTAGATAGAGATACTATTGAAAAAGTAATTAATGAAATAATTGATATTAATGTTGATGATAATATAAAATTTAAAATAGAGAAAATCAAAGAAATTAGACAGGAAGAATTATATACAGGATTTAATATTAATATTGATGCAGAATTTGATGGACTGAAAACCAATCTAATGCTCGATATAACAACAGGGGATATAATTACTTATAAAGAAGTACAATATTCTTATAAAACACTATTTGACAATGAAACTATAAAGATTATGTCATATAATTATGAAACTATATTATCAGAGAAGTTTGAAACTATTATAAGTAAAAATATTGATAATACTAGAATGAAAGATTATTATGACTTGTATATGTTCGTAAATTTAAAATGGGATCAAGTTAATAAAGATACTTTATTAAAAGCAATAAATAATACTAGTAAAAATAGGGGGACAATGGCTTTTATTAAAAATGCATCTGAATATTTAAAAATAATTAAGGAAAATAAAACTATATACAAACTTTGGGCTAATTATCAAAATAACTATGAATATGCTAAAAACATATCATTTGATAGTATAATTAATGCATTAGAAACAATATGCAAGTTATGTATAAAAGAATAGTTGAATAAGTTACTAAAACGTTACTAGGAATTTGCTCTGGCCATTGTAAATGCTTGCTATATAAAGGTCTACAAAAGCAGGGTTACATTGCTAAGGGTGGAGCTATTACATGATGTGGTTATCTAACTATAATAAAATGTAAACTATTGGATATATATTTAAAAAAATAAATATTATACTTGCATTTATATATTATTTATGTTATAGTTAGTGAGCCTGATGAAAGTGATTTCTATTTATAGGAGTCATAGTCTTAAGATATTTAGCTTTTATATCTTTCCGGATATGATTGATATTATCTTATAATTCGTCAGGTTTTTTAATGAAAATAAATAAATATATAATATAATGTATGGAACTAAAAAAGTAATAAAAGAGTAGGATACCTATTAATGTTAAAAATGTTTATATAATTAATTAGAAAAAGATAGATATCTATCTTTTTTATTAAAAGTAAAAGGAGCAAGAATGTTATTTAAAGAATTAGGGTTATCTGAAACTATTTTAAAGGCCATAGAGACCCTAGAATATAAAATTCCAACATCTATTCAGGAATTAGCTATTCCTAGTATATTAAAGCATAAAGATGTCTTAGGATGTGCCCAAACAGGTACAGGTAAGACTGCTGCTTTTGTATTACCAATAATTGAGTCATTAATTAAAGATAAAAGGAACGTAGGTAATATAAGAGTCTTAGTTTTATCACCAACTAGAGAATTAGCAATTCAAACAAGAGATAACTGTCGTACGTATTCTATGAATACTAACTTAAAGAGTGCAGTTGTACTAGGTGGTGTTAATCAAAGATCTCAAGAAGAAGTATTAAGAAAAGGTGTAGATATTTTAGTAGCTACTCCAGGAAGATTATTAGACTTAGTTAATCAAAGAGTAGTTAAGTTAAATAATATTGAAGTTTTAGTATTAGATGAAGCTGATACAATGTTAGATATGGGTTTTATTAATGATATTAGAAAGATAATAGCGCATGTACCAAGAGAAAGACAAACTCTAATGTTTTCTGCTACTATGCCTAAAGCAATTAGAGTTCTTGCTAATGAGTTTTTAAATGATCCAGTAATAATTGAAACTAATAACAAATCAATAACTATTGATAAGATAAATCAATCAGTATATTTTGTTAATACTAGTGATAAGACAAAATTATTATTAGATATATTAAAAGATAATAAAGACTCTTCAACACTTATTTTTACTAGAACAAAACATGGTGCTAATAAACTAGCATTAACTTTAGAAAAGAATAATTTCTATAGTGAAGTTATTCATGGTAATAAATCACAAAGTGCAAGAGTAAAAGCTTTAAGTAATTTTAAAAGCGGTAAGAGTAAGTTTTTAATAGCAACAGATATAGCAGCAAGAGGAATAGATATTATAGAACTATCACAAGTTATTAATTATGAATTACCTAATATAGCAGAATCTTATGTTCATCGTATTG
>CAYNHX010000013.1:0-14315 GCA_964397275.1 uncultured Muribaculaceae bacterium
AAAGAGTTAAGTGTCCATTTCGAACACAGCAGTTAAGCACTTTAACGCCGAAGATAGTATAAGCAAAAATAGGAAGTTGCCAATAATTATATGTTTACACACCTAGTATATTACTAGGTTTTTTTAATGCCAAAATATTGTATAATAAAAAAGAAAGGTGAAAAATGAAAACAAAAATTAAAACTCATGTTGGTGCATATGCATTAATAATAGAAAACGATAGGGTTGTCCTAATAAAAAAAGCAAGAGGTGGATATAAAGGAAAATTAGATTTGCCAGGAGGAGGAATAGAACATGATGAAACTCCAACAGAAGCAGTTAAAAGAGAATGTTTAGAAGAAGCTGGAGTAAATATTTCAGATGTAGAATTACTAGATGCAGTAAGTAATACATTTAAGTGGCAAATGACAGAAGAAATAATTGAAGATTTACACCATATTGGTATTATTTATAAGGCAAAAATAGGAAATCAGAAATTAAAAGAAGATTTTGATGGTCTTGATTCTTTTGGGGCTATATGGATTGAAATTAGCTCACTAAATCGTGAGATGTTATCTCCGTTTGCTATTAGTGGTTTAGAAAAAGCTGGTTATAATTTAAAATAACTAATAATTAATCTAGTACTTTACTAGATTTTTTAATTTAACAATAATATTCTTGTTTTTAAATACTATTTTGTTTATAATGGGATTAGGGTGATTATATGGAATATAAGTTAGTAACTTCTTCAGAAGAAGAGACAATGACAATAGCAGAGAATATTGAATCTGAGAAGTTTGAGAACATGGTTATATGTTTAATTGGAGATTTAGGTAGTGGTAAAACTGTATTTACTAAGGGTTTTGCATCTGCACTATCTATTGAAGATACCATTACATCACCAACATTTAATATTATTAAAGAATATACCGGTGGAGAAACAACTTTATATCATATGGATTTATACAGATTAGAAGGAGATATAAGGGAGTTAGGAATAGAAGAGTATTTTAAGAAAAAAGGTATAGTTATTATTGAATGGGCTGATCTAATAGAAAAACATTTACCAAGGCAGAGACTTGAAATAAAATTTATGATAATAGACGAAGAAAGAAGATTACTTATTATTAAACCATATGGTAAGAAGTATGAAGAGTTATGTGAGGCAGTATTATGAGATCAATATATATTGATTCATCAAGAAATAATAAGTCTATGGTATCTTATATAAAAGATGATAGACTTCTTTTTACATCTGAGATATATGTAGATAAAGATCTATCATCTAGTTTATTACCAAGTATAGAAAAGTGCTTATCAGTGGATGACAGCAATATATCTTTATTAGATAGAGTATATGTGATAAACGGACCCGGGAGTTTTACTGGTCTAAGAATAGGGATTACTATTGCAAAAGTAATCGCATGGTCTTTAAATAAAGAAATATATACTATTTCTTCTTTATATACATTATCATCTGATACTAATTTATATAATTATAATCTTTCAATACTATATGATAGAGATGATAATGCATATTTTGGATTATATAATAATAAAAACACTATATTTGAAGTATATTCATCTTTTAATAATGTTTTAGAGTTACTTATTAAAGAAAAAGTAACTACATTACTAATTAATACTGATGATGATAATGAGTATTTAGATGAGCTTATTATTAATTTAAAAAAGAATATAAGTACAGTGGCTAAAAACATTAATCCTAAGATAGATATTTTTAATATATTAGAAAAAGGAAATAATAATGGGAAAATAAATCCTCATGATGTAAATCCTATATATTTAAAAAAGATAGAGGTTGAAAAATGATTATAGATTATGAGTTTAAATATAAAGATAAATTAATTGAATTAGGCAAAAAATTGCATGATAACTTTAATGCTGATTTTAATGAGTATACGTCGTGTTTATTATATTTTAGCAATAAAACTCTAATAGGATTCATAACGTTTAAAATAATGTATGAAAAGTGTGAAATAGAAGACATTTATATAGAAGAAGAATATAGAAGACAAGGTATTGGCAAGAAATTACTAGAAGAAGTAGAAAAGAAAGCAAATAAGTGTGAAAATATCACATTAGAAGTTAATGAGAATAATACTTCTGCAATAAAGTTTTATGAAAGCTTAGGATTTAAGTTTGTTGCAAAAAGAGAAAATTATTATGGAAAAGAAGACGCATTACTTATGGAAAAGAAAAAAGATTTTTATATACTTGCTATTGAAACTAGCTGTGATGAGACAAGTGCTAGTATAGTTAAGAATGGAAAAGCAGATATAGGCACAGTAATACTTTCTCAAATAGATATACATATGTCTTATGGTGGTGTAGTACCAGAAATAGCAAGTAGGAATCATACTAAAAATATTACTATTGTACTTGAAGAACTATTAGAAAAAACTAATATGAAAATGAATGATATTGATGCTTTTGCTGTAACAAGTGGTCCAGGACTAAATGGATCTTTATTAGTAGGAGTAGAAGCTGCTAAGACTTTAGCATATATCTATAAAAAGCCATTAATACCAGTTAATCATTTAGCAGGGCATATATACGCTAATAATATTGAACATGAATTAATATTCCCTTTATTAGTACTTCTAGTAAGTGGTGGTCATACAGAGCTGATACATATGGATAAACATTATGCATTTAAAAAACTAGGAGGCACACTTGATGATTCTGTTGGAGAAGCATATGATAAAGTAGCTAGAATAATTGGTTTACCATATCCTGGAGGACCAGAAATAGATAAACTAGCAAATATTGGTAAACATACATATATTTTACCAATACCAAAAGATGATAATACTAATGACTTTAGTTTTAGTGGTATTAAAAGCGCAGTTATTAATTTAGTACATAATGAAAAACAAAGAGATAATGACATTAATATTGAAAACCTATGCACATCATTTCAAGAAGTAGTTATAGATATCTTAATTAAAAAAACAATAAAATTAGCTAAAGAATTAAATATAAATAACATTATTTTATCTGGAGGAGTATCTGCTAACAGTTTACTTAGAAAGAACATGAAAGAAATATGTGATAAAGAAAATATTGATTTAATATACCCATCATTAAAATACTGTACTGATAATGCAACAATGATAGGTGCGGCAGCATACTATGCATATAAAGAAAACATTTCTGCCAATTCATCTTTAAATACTAATCCCAATCAAAAATTATAAAAATGTATAATTGTTTACAAAAATTATAAAAAAGCAATATTTTAATTTGTTTTTTTTTTTTTGTTTGGTATACTTATCTTATAAAATAAATAATAGGAGGAGAGATAACTTGGAAAAAAAGAAAAAAATTATATTAATTATAATAATATCACTATTAGTAATACTAGTACTAGGATTAGGAGGATACATTATTTATGATAAGGTAATAAATGAGAATGAAACAAGTAAAAATACAACAACAGTTGAGACAAAATATGTATTCAAAAGACACTCTACAGATACTTTGAATAAGTGCTTCTCAAATTTAAGTAGTGAAGAAGGTGGAGATTGTACAGAAGCAATAAAAACAAGTAGTGGAGAGCATATTCTTAAATTACATGTATTACCCGATTCATCTCCAGATGGACCAGTACCAATATTATATATTGATAACAAAAAAGTTTTAGAATTTGATATTGCTATTTTTGGTGGAATAGATGAAATATATACAATAGATGATGATATAATATTCAACACTAATAATGGCTACTATAGCTATATATTTTCATTAAGAAGGAATAAATTAGAAGAGATAACTAATTTTGATAAAGAAATACCAGAGATGAGATTTATGCACAGCACCAAGACAATCAAAAATAAAATATATTTTGAGGGCTATAGGCTCTCACAACAGTGGTTTGCAGTACGTGTTGCAGGATACGAAGTAACAGTTTGTGATAAAGAAGAAAGACAAAAATATGGAGTAAATGAAGATACTATTATTAGTGGACTATATGAAATGGAATATTTAGGCCAAGACAAATATATAATAACTAGAGTGCAGGAAGAAACAATTGGCGAGTTTATTCGCTATTCATCAATCGATGATTACTGTGAATATGAAGGGCAAATGGATAATGACTAGTAAATATTACTAGTTTTTTGCTAAAAATATTAAAACAGGCTACATATAAATTGCTACCCAAATCAAAAAATATAAATGGATAATTCTTTACAAATATTATAAAAAGAACAATATTACAACTTGTTTTTTTTTTTTTGTTTGGTATACTTGACTTAGAAGGTAAATAATAGGAGGAATAATAACTTGGAAAAAAGCAAAAAAATTATATTAATTATAATAGTATTACTATTAGTAATATTAGTACTAGCATTAGGCGCATACATTATTTATGATAAGGTTTTGGGGAAAGAAGATAATCTAGCTGAAGCATCAAAAAAAACTATGGCGCCAAAACAATATACTTTTAAAGAAGTGAAAGTTAAAGAGTGTTTTGAACCATTATTAGATAATGAAGAAGAATATATTTGTGAAGAAAAAATAAAAGTTGATAATAAAAGTATTACTATTAAAGTAGTAACCAAAACTAGAAGTGATGTGACTTCTGGTTATTTGTCAGAACTTTTTATAAATAATAAAAAAATATATTCTCCGGATAGTAATATTTTATTTTCAAGAATATTTACTATTGATAACAACTTAATTTTTGAAATTGGTGGATATGAAGGATATAGAGAAACAATTAAATATTCATTAAATAGCAGTAAGTTAAGTGAAATTATTGAGTTTGATAAAGAAATACCAGATATGAACTCTGGGGTGATTACTAAAATAGTTAAAAATAAAGCTTATTTTTATGATTCTAGGCTTGCAGAAAACTGGTTTGGAATGACAGCTTCAGGACACATCGTAGATCTTTGTTCTGAAAAAGAAAGACAAAAATACGGAGTAAATGAAGATACTATTATTAGTGGACTCTATGAAATGGAATATTTAGGCCAAGACAAATATATAATAACTAGAGTGCAGGAAGAGACAATTCGTAATGTTATTCACTACCAATCAATTAATGATTACTGTATATATGAATTAGGAGGTATGAGTAAATAAATCCTACTAGTTTTTAAATTAATATGTATATATTCTTGTATTTAAATAGCTTTTTGTTTATAATAGTATTAAGGTGATAATATGAAAAATAATAAGGGGTTTACTTTAGTAGAATTATTAGCAGTACTGCTAATAATATCTATAATTGCAGCAATTGGAATACCAAAAACATATAGATATGTACAAACAAAACAGGCAAAGGAAGCAACAATTTTACAGGATAAACTAGTAAATGCGGCAAAAATACATTTTGCTAAAGAAGGAATTGATTCAATAAATAATACATCATCGGTACCAATATCAGACTTAATAACAGAGGGATTAATTACTGAATTACCCAGTGGATGTGATCCTAATGGGAAAATAGAAATATCAATTGATCAAGCAGACAATATAATTACATATAAATTTTCTGGTACCGCAAAACCAGGCGAGACTTGTGTCTCAGATGGAAAATATACCAACTAAATAGTGTAAATGTACACTGTTTTTAATTTATACGAACATTTTTTCATAAAACTAGTATTTATTATGATAAAATATATGTATAAAGGTGAAAAAATGAACTTAGAGTATTTAAATAATAAGCAGAAAGAAGCAATATATATAACAGAAGGACCACTTCTTATTTTAGCTGGTGCGGGTTCTGGTAAAACAAAAGTATTAACAACTAAAATAGCATATTTAATTGGGGAAAAAAAGATTGATCCGAAGAATATACTGGCTATTACTTTTACAAATAAAGCAGCAAAAGAAATGAAAGAAAGAGTTGTAGACTTAGTTGGGAAAATAGCATATGATATACAAATATCAACATTTCATTCTTTTGGTTTAAAGATAATAAAAGAAAATTATAGTGTTTTAGGTTATAAAAAAAACTTTACTATATTAGATAGTGATGATTCTTTATCTGTCATTAAGAAGATATTAAAAGAGTTAAATTATGATTCTACAAAATATAATCCAAAAATGATTAAAAATAAAATTAGTTCTGCCAAAAATGAATTAGTAAGTCCATTAGAATACAAAAAAATATCTTTTGATGATTTTGGAGAGATAATATCAAAAGTATATTCGAAGTATGAAGAGAAATTGAAGAGTAATAATTCAGTTGATTTTGATGATTTATTAATTCTTCCAATTAAATTATTTAAAGAAAATATTAACATATTAAATAATTATCAGGAAATATATAAATATATATTTATTGATGAATATCAAGACACAAATGAAGCCCAGTATCAATTATCAAAAATGATATCTGAGAAGTATAAAAACATATGTGTTGTTGGTGATAATGACCAATCTATTTATTCTTGGAGAGGTGCCAATTACAAAAACATACTAAATTTTGAAAAAGATAATAAGAATACAAAAATAATATTACTTGAGCAAAATTATAGATCTACTCAAACAATATTAAAAGCAGCAAATTGTGTTATTAAAAATAATATCGAAAGAAAAGATAAAGTATTATGGACAGAAAACGAATGTGGAAGTAAGATTAAGTATATAAGAGCAAATGATGAAAAAGACGAAGCAAATAAGGTTTTAAAGGAAGTAATTATATTAAAAGAAAACGGAATAAGTTTAAATAAGATGGCAGTATTATATAGAATGAATTCTCAATCAAGAGTACTTGAAGAGTCTTTACTTGCAAAAAACATACCATATAAAGTAGTTGGGTCTTATGCATTTTATAATAGAAAAGAAATTAAGGATCTTTTAGCATATCTAAAATTAATTTATAATCAAGATGATGATGTCTCGTTATTAAGAATTATTAATTATCCTAAAAGAAAAATTGGAGAAAAAAGTGTTGAAGAGTTATCTACAAAAGCAATACTTGAAAAAAAGTCATTATATGATGCAATTGAATCTGGTAAAGAATTAGAATTCAAAAACATAATAGAAGAAATAAAAAAACAATCACAAAATGTATCTTTAACTGAATTAATAGATATAATTTTAGATAAGGCAGGAATAAGGCAAGAACTTATATCTGAAAAGACATTAGAGGCAGATATTAGGCTTGAAAACCTGGAAGAATTTAAGTCAATTACAAAAGATTTTGAAGAACATAGTGGAATAATATCACTTGAAGATTTTCTTGATGAGATAAGTTTGTTAAGCGAATTAGATGAAAAAGAAAATGATAATGTTCCAAAATTAAATCTAATGACAATACATGCAGTTAAAGGATTAGAATTTGATTACGTATTTGTTGTGGGGTTAGAAGAAAATATATTCCCTCATATTAACTCTTTTGAAAGCAATAACGAATTAGAAGAAGAAAGACGACTATTTTATGTTGCTATAACAAGAGCAAAAAAAGGACTTTATTTATTAAATACTTTTAGAAGAACTCTTATGGGTAATACCAACATTAATTCTCCAAGTAGATTTATAAATGAAATCGATAATGATTTTTTAGAAGCAAATGTAAAAGAAGAGAAAGTTATTATAAATAATTTCTATAGTAATGATATAGATATAAAAACTGGTGACAATATTATTCATGAAGAATTTGGTAAAGGAATTGTAATATCTGTAGAAAAAAGTATAATAACAGTAGCTTTTAAAAAAGAGGGTATAAAAAAACTAATGAAAAATCATAAAAGTATAAAGAAGGTGTAAGTATGGAAAGATTACAAAAAGTAATTGCTAGTTCGGGGGTTTGTTCAAGAAGAAAAGCAGAAGACTTAATTAGACAAGGCAAAGTAAAAGTTAATAATGATGTTATTACTGAGATGGGTTATAAAGTTGGACTGCACGATAAGATTCTAGTAAATAATCAAGAATTAAAAACAGAGCAAAAAGAATATTATTTATTTTATAAACCAAAATCAGTACTATCTACAACAAGTGATGATAAAGGTAGGAAGACAGTATTAGATTATTTTGATACCAATGCAAGAATATATCCAGTAGGTAGATTAGATTATGATACAACAGGTGTACTATTATTAACTAATGATGGAGAATTTGCTAATTTAATGATGCATCCATCAAGTAATATAGAAAAGGTATATGTTGCTAAGATAGAGGGTGTATTAAATGGAGAAGAAATACATACCTTAAAACAAGGTTTTAAATTAGATAATGATGTATATAAAGTAGATAAATTAAAGATAGTAGATGCTAGTAAAACAAAAAATGCTTCTATTATTAAGATAATGATTCATGAAGGTAAAAATCATCATATTAAGAAACTATTTGAATATGTAAATAAGAATATAATAAAACTTAAAAGAGAAAGCTATGCTTTTCTAGATTTAGGTAATCTAAAACCAGGAGAGCATAGAAAACTAAACCCGAAAGAAATTAAAAAATTATATTCAATAATAAAAAAATAGGCTTATTCAGCCTTTTTTTCTTTTTCAAAAGATATAGCATTAACTGGACAAGATTGCATAGCATCCAATGCTGCCTCTTTATTTTTTTCGTCAATAGTAACATCTTTTGCTTCTGCTAAACCCGTACTATCATTTATTTCAAATACATCTTCACAAGTAAATGTACAAGCACCGCATCCAATACAACTATCATTAACGTTAAATTTCAATTTTTACCTCCTACCTGTTATATATTATTATATATTTCTTTTTTATAAAAATCAATAAAACAGTTTATATAATGTAAAATATATGTTATTATAAATATATACTATAGGAGGCAAGTAAAAATGTATAAAGAGTTAATTGGTAAAAAAGTAACTATAATTGTTTCAACAAGGGGGGAAGCTGTATTTGAATATCAGGGAGTTTTAGCAGCAGAGGATGAAAATAATATCGCATTAACTGAAGTAAAAATTAGTTATCTAATGACAGAATTTACAAAAAATATTTTTGGAAGTAATATGGCTAATTATAAAGAAGAAAATTTGGGAAGAATAATTCTAAATAAAAAGTATATTATTTCATGTTATAGCATATAACAGAAAAATTACAAATATATAATTAAACATGTTATTTAAAATATTATAAATGAGAAAAGATATATAAGATATGAGGTGAATCATGAAAACAAGAATGGCAAAGTATTATTCATCTACAGATGTTTATGAAAGAACAAAGAAAAACGAAAAATTATATCAAGCAGTAGATGAAGAATTATACTCTGAACCAAAATATAATAATACTTCAATACTTGAAGGTGGCAAAGAAATAGATATTAGTAAGCTAAGAACAATAATTAATGGTAAAGAAGGATATGAACCAACTAGAACAAAACCAGAATATGATTTTATTGAAAGCAAAGAAGAAAGAATAAAAGAAGAAACAATACATGACATAAATGAAATATTAGAGTTGGCTAAAAAAAATAGGAAATTTATAGATATTAATGCACGTAGAATAAAATTATATGATGAAGAAGAAAAACATGAGTACAAAAAAGAAAAAGATGATGATACTACAACAACAGCACTTAATATATTATCAGATCTAAAACCAACAGAAAATACAGTAGTAACCGATCCAATAGACTCAGATTTAGAAAAAGAATTTGCAAGTCACGAAACCGAGTATACCGGATCAGTTACCTTTACAAATAATGATTTTGAAGATGTCAACGAAAGTATAAAAAGAGACACAAAAATTGTAAAAATAGTTATTGTATTAATGATATTTGTATTGCTACTAATTGGAACTTATGCATACTGGTATTTTATATATAACAAATAGGGGGAATAATGAATAAAGTAGTAAATATTAATGATAAAAAATATGAAATTATTAAAGATTATAAAGAAGGATTCCAAGAAGAAGACTTTAAAAATAAACTTACTGAGTATTTTGATATATATGATTATATTGTTGGAGATTGGGCATATGGTAAGTTAAGATTAAAAGGATTTAATGAAAAAAATAATAAAAATTTTAAACAAATAAATAATTATGAAAACATTGATAAGTATATAAAGGAATATTGTGCATTTGATTGCAAATATTTTATTGCAAAAAAAATCAATATATGATAAAATCAATTTAATAAGAATAAAAGAGGTGTAACCATGGATACTAATAAGGAGACTTTTATAATTGTTGATGAAACTGGTTCAAAAAAAGAGGCCAGACTAATATCGCTTTTCAGCTTAGCTGAAAAAAAGTATATAATATATACATTTGATGAAGTCGATGAAAATGATATGATTAAACTATATGTATCTATTTTTGTTGAAAAAGATGGCGTATACTCTTTTGAAAATATTACTGATGATAATGAGTGGACAAGAGTAAAAGATGTAATGAGGCAGATCGCAAAAGAAGGTACATCAACAGTAGCTCAAAGTCAGTGAAAGGTATTGGTGAATAGTATGAATGAAGAAAAAGTAATGCATATAGCACTACCTACTAATGAATTTAAAGCAATGATTGCAAATAGGACAGTAAGAGTTAGTAGAAAAGCAATTGAGGCAAAACTTCTTGAAAATCGCAAAAAAGCATTAGAAAGTAAAATGGTAAATGAAAAACCAGATGTTGTAATTACAGGTACAACAACTGCAACAGATACAACTGAAGCAAGCCTACCATTAGAAGAAATGAATGTTAATATGGTACATCCAGTTGTGGCTGAAGAGATACCAAAACCTGAAGAAGTAAAAGAACAAACAGTAGTACCTCCAGTTGGTGTACAACCTATTGCAGCAGAGCCTATGCCAGCAATACCAGAAACTCCTGTAGTACCGCCAATAGTTCCAGAAGAACAGAAAATTGAAGTTCCAGTACAAGCATCACAGACAGAGTATATTCCACCAGTTAGTACTTTTATACCACCTGTTACACCTATTGTTGAAACCCCACAGGTTGTGGAGCAAAAAGGACAAATGATTAGCTTTGATGAGATGAAAAGAGTAATGCAAGAAGGAATACTTCCAGCATTAGATAATGTGCAGGTATTAGAAGATAAAATAGTAAAACTTGAAAAAGAGAACGAAAAATATAAAGAAGCAATAGCAACAATAAGCAGTACCATTAATAATGGGACAATTAATATTCAAGGTGAAGAACAGCCCAAAATTTTAGAAAAAGCAGCATAAAGATAGTAAAACTATCTTTTTTTATTTACACATTGTTTTTATTACCATTTTAAATACCTTGTTTTTATTGTATAATATCATTATTGAGGAGTGATTTGATGAAAATATTATCAGTAAATTCAGGAAGTTCATCTTTAAAATTTCAATTGTATAATATGCCAGAAAAAGAAGTATTAATATCAGGAAATTTTGAGAGAATTGGTCAAACCGGAAGTTTTTATACAATAAAAATAAATGGAGAAAAAATACAACAAGAGGCAGACCTATCTTCTCATGAAAAAGCTTTTAAAATATTAGTAGAAGAGCTTATAGAAAACAAAATCATTAATTCATTTGAAGATGTAAATGGAGTTGGGCATAGGGTTGTACAAGGAGGAAGTTATTTCTCAAAATCAGAAATAATAACAGATGATGTCATCGGCAAGATAGAAGAGTTATCATCATTGGCACCACTACATAATCCACCCGCTATTCTTGGTATAAAAGCAGCAAAAGATGTATTTAAAAATGCAAAACAAGTTGCAGTATTTGATACTGCATTTCATCAAACAATGCCAGTAGAGAATTATTTATATGCACTTCCGTATGAATGGTATGAAAAGTATAAAGTAAGAAGATATGGAGCGCATGGCACTAGTCATAAATATGTTGCAGAAAGAGTAAGTGAAATACTTAATAGAAAAGATTTAAGAATAATTACTTGTCATATTGGTAATGGAGCAAGTATAACAGCAATTAAAGATAATAAGTGTATTAATACTTCTATGGGTTTAACACCTAATGCAGGGCTTATAATGGGCACAAGATGTGGAGATATTGATGCGACTATAATACCTTATATAATGGAAAAAACTAACTTAAATCCAAAACAAATAGATGACATATTAAATAAAGAGAGTGGATTATTAGCAATAAGTAAGAAAAGTAGTGATTCAAGGGACATAGAAGAAGGAATTAAAGAAAACGATCCAAACTGTATCTTAGCTCAAAAAATGTATGTAAGAAGAATTATAGATTATATTTCTAAATATTATGTAGAATTAGGGGGCTGTGATGTAATAGTATTTACAGCAGGAATTGGAGAAAATGGAATTGATACAAGGAAAGATGTAATAGATGAATTATATCCTCTAGGTATTAAGATAGATGAACAAAAAAACAATATAAAATCAAAAGAAATAGAAATTAGTAGTGAAGATTCATCAGTAATGTGTTATATTATACCAACAGACGAAGAATATATGATAGCAAAAGATACTTATGAATTAGCTAGATAAGGTGAAATATGAAAAAAGAAATAATTAAATTAATAAAAAAATATAAAAGAATAGTAATTGCAAGACATATTGGTGGTGATCCAGATGCGCTCGGTGCAACATTTGGATTAAAATATATTATTGAAGAAAATTTTCCAAAAAAAGATGTTATTGTAGTTGGCAATTCAATTTCAAAATTTAAATTTTTTGGTACTCATGAAAGAATAAATGATGATTTTCAAGAAAATACTTTGTTTATTGCATTAGATGTACCAGATATAAGAAGAATAGAAGGAGCAACACTAAACAATTTTCCTGCAGTAATAAAAATTGACCATCATCCTCAAATGGATAAATATGGAGATATTGATTACATCGATGTTGATGCAACAAGTACATCTGAAATAATAACAAATATTGCATACAGTGAGAAATTAAGAATACCAAAAAAAGCAGCAGAACTTTTATTTATTGGTATAGTTGCAGATACAAACAGATTTTTATTTCCACAAACTACATATAAAACATTTGAATTAATTACAAAATTAATAAAAGATTTTGATTTAAACATAAGTGATTTATATTCAAAGGTATATGAAAGACCATTATCAGAAGTAAAAATGGAAGGATATATATCTCAAAACATGAATATATCAAAAGAAGGTGTTGGTCATGTTGTAGTAAGAGATAATATATTAAAGGAATTTAAAGTAGATTCAGCAAGCGTTGGTAATATAATGAATAACTACAATTTTATTAAAGATTTAACTATATGGGTTGTATTTACAGAAGATACAAAGTTAGATGTAATTAGGGTGTCTGCAAGATCAAATGGTCCAGTAATTAACAAATTATTTGAACAATATAATGGTGGCGGTCACAAATTAGCGTGTGGGGCAAAAATAAAAAGCATAGATCAAATACCAGAGATATTAGAAAAGCTAGATAAACTTTGCAAAGAATACAAGGAATAGAAGTTTGATTTTAGCATTCTTTTTTGTTATAATCTATAGCGGTGATTAAATTGAAAATTAAAAGCGTGGAGCTTGTAATAAGCGCGGTAAGACAAAGCCAATATCCAAATGATAATAAGCCAGAATTTTTACTATTAGGAAGAAGCAACGTTGGTAAAAGCAGTTTTATTAATACACTAATTGAAAGAAAAAATTTTGCAAGAACATCAAGTAATCCTGGTAAGACCCAAACAATTAATTTTTATAAAGTTAATGACACATTTTATTTAGTAGATGTGCCTGGATATGGTTATGCAAAAACAAATAAAGAAAAAATAAAGAAATTCGGTAAGATGATTGAGGAATATTTAAACTCTAGAAAACAATTAAGAAGAATATTTTTACTTATAGATTTTAGACACAAACCAACTGAAGATGACATATTGATGTATAATTTTTTAAAGTATTATGAAAAACAAGCCACTGTTGTTATGACAAAGTCTGATAAAGTAACTAAATCAAATTTTGAAAAGCAAAAAAAAATAATTATGAGTGGATTAGATATAAAAGAAACAGAAAGTTATGTACTTTTTTCAGCTTCTGAAAAAGTAGGAAAAGAAAAAATACAAGAAATAATAAATGAAGAAGTTTGTGGTTAATAACACCAAAACTTTTTATTTTAAGGAGGTAACATTATGAAGATACCAACAATAGCATTAGTAGGAAAACCAAATGTTGGAAAATCAACATTGTTTAATAAATTAATAGGTAAGAAACATGCCATTATTGAAGACACACCAGGAGTAACAAGAGATAGAATATACTCTGATATGGAATATAAAGGCAATAAATATCATGTCGTAGATACTGGCGGAATATCATTAAGTGAGGAAAATTTTTCTAATGAAATAAAGATACAAGCAGAATTTGCAATTAATGAATCTGATATTGTTGTTTTTATTGTTGATGGTAAGG
>CAYNHX010000014.1:0-13908 GCA_964397275.1 uncultured Muribaculaceae bacterium
AGAAAAAGTTGGTGTTATGTTTGGTAATCCAGAAGTAACACCTGGTGGAAGAGCGTTAAAGTTTTATTCAACTGTAAGATTAGATGTTAGAAGATCAGACCAAATAAAAACAAGTGATAATATTATTGGTAATAAAACAATTGTAAAAGTTGTAAAAAATAAAGTTGCCCCACCATTTAAAACAGCAAATATAGAAATAATGTATGGCGAAGGAATTAGTAAAGAAGGAGAGCTAATTGATCTTGCAAGTGAAGTAAATATATTAGAAAAAAGTGGAACATGGTATTCATTTAAAGGAGAAAAAATAGGACAAGGTAAAGAAAGCGCAAAGGCATTTTTAAAAGAAAATCCAAAAATATCAAAAGAAATAGAAGATGAACTAAAAAAAATTCATAATATTAAATAATATCTGTAATATAACAATATTTTTAATATAACAGACTAATTTTAACTGCTTTTTAGCAGTTTTTTAATTATTTTATGATATAATATTTACAAGGTGAGACATATGAAAACTGAAGAAATTAAAAATCGAATTAAAGAACTTGTTGCGGTTTTAAACGAAGCCAATTATAATTATTATACTTTGGAAAATCCAACAATTACTGATCAAGAATATGACTCTTTAATTAGAGAATTGATAGAATTAGAAAAAAAATATCCAAGTTTTGTACTTGAAAATTCACCTACTAAAAAGGTTGGTGGGGTTGTTTCTGCGAGATTCACCAAAGTAAAACATGATATTCCTATGATGTCTTTAAGCAATGTATTTAATGAAGAAGAAATAAGTTTATTTGATGAAAGAATTAGAAAAGAAAACATAATACCTGAATATGTATGTGAATTAAAGATAGATGGGCTAAGTGTAGCTTTAAAATATAAAAATGGTGTATTATTTAAAGCAGCAACACGTGGTGATGGAATATATGGAGAAGATATAACTAATAATGTAAAAACAATTAATTCAATACCTCTAGTACTAAAAGAAAAACTTGATATTGAAGTTAGAGGCGAAATATTTATGTCAGAAAAGACATTAAAAGATTTAAATAAAGAAAGAAAAAGGCAAGGACTTCAATTATTTCAAAATACAAGAAATGCTGCAGCTGGTTCAATTAGGCAGTTAGATTCAAGTATAACAGCAAAAAGGAAACTAGATTGTATTTTATATTATTTAGTAAGTCCAAGTAAATATAATGTTAAAACGCAATATGAGGCTTTAAATTTCATAAAAGATCTTGGTTTTCATGTAAGTGAAAATAATAAAATAGTTAATAATATAAGTGAAATATTAAAGTATATTTATAATATTGGCAACTTAAGAAAAAAAATTGAATTTGGTATAGACGGAGTAGTTATTAAACTTAATTCTTTTTATGATCAAGAAAATATAGGTTATACTTCAAAGCATCCTAAATGGGCAACAGCATATAAATTTCCAGCAGAAGAGGTAATAACAAGACTAAAAGATATAAAATACACAGTTGGTCGTACTGGTAAGATTACTCCTAATGCTATTTTAGATCCTGTAATTGTAATGGGGTCTACTGTATCAAGAGCGACTCTTCACAATTATAATTATATTAAAGACAAAGATATTAGAATTGGGGATTATGTAGTTTTAATAAAAGCAGGGGATGTAATTCCAGCAGTAAAAGAAGTAAAATTTGAAAGAAGAAGTGGAAGCGAAAAAAAGTCGACAATGATTAGTTTGTGTCCAATATGCAACAGTAAACTTGAAAAGTCAAAAACAGATATAGATTATTTTTGTTTAAATAAAAGCTGCCCTGCAAGAGAAATAAAAAAACTCGTTCATTTTGTCAGTAAAGACGGTATGAATATTGAAGGATTTGGAGAAAACTTGGTTGAAGATTTTTATAATTATGATTTGATAAAAACATTTTCTGATATATATAAATTAAAAGAAAAAAAAGATAAACTTATAGATATAGAGGGATTTGGAGAAAAGAGTGTTAGTAATTTAATAAATAATATTGAGCAAAGCAAAAAAAATTCATTTGAAAAAATACTTTATAGTTTAGGTATTGAACATGTTGGTAAGGTTACTGCAAAAATACTTGCAAAAGTATATAATAATATTGATAATTTAATAAATGATGATGCAAAAAACATCTCAAGTATTAATAATGTTGGAGAAATTATTGCGGAGAGTATTAAAAAATATTTTAGTATTCAAAAAAATATTTTAGAAATTGAAAATTTAAAAAAACAGGGAGTTAATTTTAAATATATTACAGGTGAAAATACTATAAATGAAAAAATACTAAATAAAAAATTTGTTATTACAGGAACATTTAAAGAATATACTAGAGATGTATTGAAAGAAAAAGTAGAAAGTAGTGGAGGCATTGTAACAGATACTGTTACATCAAAAACAGATTATTTATTGCTTGGTGATATGCCAGGAAGTAAGTATGATAAAGCAATAGAGTTAAAAATAAAAATTATTAAAGAAAACGAAATAGAAAATATACTTAGTTATTAATTGAAAATATGGATTAAGTATAGTATAATTACTATCATAAAGGTGATGAATAAGTGTTAAAATTTATTAAAAAAAACATAGGTTTAATTGTAATTGTAATGTTAATTTTAGCTTTGCTAATATTTATTTATATGTTTTTTTATTCATCAAGCGAAACTTCAAAATATGGAATTAGAATAATTGATTCAAAAGATTATAAAATGAGTAAAAAAGAAATTGAAAAATTAGAAAAAATTGCAAAACAGCATAA
Source organism: uncultured Muribaculaceae bacterium (assembly GCA_964397275.1). Classification (GTDB taxonomy): domain Bacteria; phylum Bacillota_I; class Bacilli_A; order RF39; family UBA660; genus DAOOPL01. Next base: position 2,757 of record CAYNHX010000014.1, read on the forward strand.
TGAAGTTAATGACGTTGAAATATTGTGTGAAGGGAAAATTATAAGAATAATAATATCCTATAATAAAGATGTATCAATTACAGATATGCAGAAAATATTCAGCATTATTACTGAAAATATATCTAAAAATATACTGAGTTATTATGATATTAGTTATTTATCAACTAAAAAAGGAGAAAAAGAAGACACATATCCTTTAATAGGTTATAAAAATTCATATGAAGAAACAATAATATGGGAAAGTAATGAGTAGGTGATATTTTGAAAAAGAAAAATTTATATATATTCTTGTTTATATTAGTATTAATATGTGTATTAGTAGGTATGATTATTAAGTCAGTTAACGATTCAAACAATTATAATTTAAATTTAGTTGAAAAAAATTGGATAGATAAAAACAAATCTAAAATTTTTAGTATAGATGTTCCAAGCGAAGTGATGTATTTTAGTAAAGATGGTAGCGGAGTACTCTTTAATTATTTTGAATATATAAAAAATAATACTAAATTACAAATAGAACCAATTGTATATAATGTAAACAATATAACTAATACATATTTTCATATTGAGAAAAAAGCAATTGATTCCAAAATTAGTAAAAATGATTTCATACTTTTTGAAGATAATTATGTACTTGTAGGCAAAACTCAAGATAAAATAACAAATTTAAGTATTTTAAATGATAAAAGAATTGGTGTGGTTTCTGATGACTTAGATAAGGTAAGTACATATGTTGATTTTAAAGATAAAGTAAATCTAGTTACATATTTAAATATTGAAGAAATGATATCATCTATTAAAAATGAAGATTTGGATTATATTATTATTCCTAGGAATGAATATTATAATAGTTTTAATTATGATACTTCACATAGTGTAGCATATGAATTAAGTGAATATAAGAATGTTTATATTTTAACAATTAATACAGGATATAAAAGATTAGATAGTATTTTAAAGAAAATGTTATATAAATATAGAAAAGAAGAATTTTTAAAAGACTACAATCAATTTCTTTTTGAAGATTACTATTTAAAAAATAACATATCAGATGCGATAAAAACAGATTTTCTTAGTAAAGAATATATTTATGGTTATGTAAGTAACGCACCGTATGAAATATCAAAAAACACCAAGTTTATTGGATATAACAAAACCTTTTTAAATAATTACTCTGATTTTACCAATACAACAATAAAATATAAAAGATATTCAAATATTAATGAGTTATCTAGAGCACTTGAAAACAAAAAAATAGATATTGCTTTTAATTATTATAATTTTAGAAATATAAAAAGTAATTACGTTTATACAAATTCAATATATGAATCAAAATATTTAATATTAAAAAAGCAAAATAATACAAATATATTTATTAATTCTTTAAAATCCTTAAAAAGCGTCAAAGTTGATATGTTAAATACAAAGCTTTCCAAGTATATTGGCAAAAATAGTTTGTCAAACATAAATACACATGAAAAAATGTCTATATTAAATAGAAATATTAATAATGACAGTGTTGTTATTTTAGATAAAAATATATACGATATATATAAAAATTCAGTATTTAAAAAATATATATGTTTATATGATGGAATAGATAATTCTGAAAAAGGATTTATATTGGTGGATTCAAAAGTAAATAATCTATTTAATAATTCATTAATTTTCTATATTAACTCATTTAATCACGAAAAATTTTACAATATTGCACATAAAGAATATGTTCAAAATACAGATAATACTAAATTGATTCTTATAGTCATAGGAATACTGCTATCTGTATTAGCTGTTTCATTGTTATTTATTAAGAAAATGATTAAACCTCATAAAGTTAGTAAAAAAGAGGATGCTTTAAGATATGTAGATGATCTTACACTAGTAAAAAATAGAAATTATTTAAATAAGAATTTTAAAAAATGGGAAAACAACATTATATATCCACAATCAATAATCATTGTAAATTTAAATAATATAAGACATATTAATGATGTTTATGGGCATGATGAAGGGGATAAACTAATTAAACTAGCAGCAAATGTACTTATTAAAAATCAATTAGAGCAAAGTGATATTGTAAGAACAGATGGCAATGAATTTTTAATATATATAATCGGATATTCTGAAACAAAAATAATTTCATACATGAGGAAATTATATAACGAATTAAAAGAATTACCATATGGATTTGGTGCATCTTTAGGATATAGTATGATAGTAGATGATGTAAAAACTATTGATGATGCAATAAATGAAGCTATTCTTGAAATAAGAACAAACAAAAAATTACAAAGTGATAAATAGGTGTAGATATGAAAAAAAGAATAAAAGGTATTAGAGAAAAAGTAAATAGAAGTATTGAAATGATGAGTCTACCATATATGTCTATTTTACCAGGACAAATGGCTTTTTTCTTACTACTATCTGTGATACCGGCAATAACTCTTGTAATGGTTTTGGCATCAAAGTTTTCTTTAAACACAGGGTATATTACGGATTTTGTAATTGATTATTTTCCAAAAGTAATAAGCCCAATAATATTAAAGATTATTAATACCGATAGCATTAAAACAAATCAAATTATATTCTTTATTTCAGCATTTCTACTTGCATCAAATACAACCCATGCAATTATTAATGCATCATCTACAATATATAATTCTGGAAGAAAAAATTATTTAAGAACAAGAATAAAAGCAATTTTAATGATAATAATATTAGTATCATTGTTTACATTTGTACTATTTAGTATTGGGCTTGGCGAGACAATAATACAAAATTTAAAGACTGTAGTATCAAAAGACTTGTTTTATTATATAAATTCTACATATGGATTGCTTAGACTACCAATTGCATTCCTGATAATTTTTATAGTTATTAAATTAATATACACAATAGCTCCAAATAAAAATATAAAAAGTTCTACTGTTAATGCAGGAGCTATATTTACAACAATAGCATGGTTAATATTAACTTTAGCATATTCATATTATGCTACAAATATTCTTAATTGGAGTCTGTTTTATGGAACTCTTGCTAATGTTATTATTTTAATGATGTGGGTTTATTTTTTATCTTATATTTTTGTATTTGGTATGACAATTAATGAACATAGGTTAACACAACAAGAAAAAAGTATTAATTAGTATGCTTTTTTATGGTATAATTATCTTTATTAATATGCATATGGAGGATGTCAGTGAAAAAAAAGATTATTAAAAGATTAAATGAAATAAAAAATTATTTTATAAATATTGATTATAAAAAATATGCAAAAACAAATATTTTATTTTTGACTTTTTTAGTAACAACAGTTGTAAATGGTATTTTATTAAGACTATTAACTATTGGTAATATTTTATATATTAAACCTCTTTTTTATGATTTAGCGATAGTATTACTGCTTGGATCATTTGTATATTTATTTAAGCCTAAAAGACAAATATTCTATATATTATTTTTATCAATACTATTTACAGTAATTTGTATAATTAATTCAATATATTATACATTTTATACTTCTTTTGCTTCAGTATCATTATTATCCACTTCATTATTTGTAGTTGATGTCGGAGATGCAGTTGTAAAAAATGTACTAAGTATTAAAGATTTCACATATTTATTTGCACCAATTACAATAATATTTATACATTTTTCTTTAAGAAAAAAAGATTATTATTCATTAATTGAAGAAAAAGGAAAGAAGCTGTTTGTAAAGACGTTTTTAATTTCAATAGGGTTGCTTTTTTTACTTCTTATAACAATGAGTTCAATTGAGTATGGAAGACTTCAAAAGCAATGGAACAGAGAATATCTAGTTATGAAGTTTGGCATGTATTTTTATCAAATTAATGATGTAATAAAGAGTCTGGAACCAAGGGTAAATACACTTTTTGGATTCGACAAAGCATTTAAAGAACATAAAGAATTTTATGAAGAAAAAGAAAAAAACACTCAAGTTATTACAAATAAATATACAAATGTATATAAAGGTAAAAATGTAATAGCTATACATGCAGAAAGTATTATGACTGATGCAATAGGAAAAAGTTTTAATGGAGAAGAAGTAACTCCCAATTTAAATAATATAACAAAACAGGGTCTATATTTTTCAAACTTTTATTCCCAAGTAAGTGTTGGTACCAGTAGTGATACAGAATTTACATTGGCAACATCGCTATTACCAGTTACAAATGGTACTGTTTTTGTTAACTATTGGGATAGAAAATATGAGTCAATGTATAATTATTTTAATGAAATGGATTATTATGTAGCAAGTTTCCATGCTAATACAGCATCATTTTGGAATAGATTAGTAATGCATAAGAATTTAGGATATAATAAATTCTATGCCAAGTCAACATATAATACTGATGAAATCTTAGGATTGGGCTTGTCTGATAAATCATTTTTTAAACAGACAGTTCCTAAAATAAAAAAAATACAAGAAAAAGGCAAACCATTTTTTGCAACAATGATTATGCTTTCAAATCATACCCCTTTTGATGGAGCAAAAGTATATGACGATTTTAAGACAACAATGAAAACAACAGTAGAAAATGAATATGGGATACCAGTAGAAATAGAATTACCATATATTGAAGGTACAAAATTAGGAAATTATTATAATTCTGTGCATTATGCAGATGCAGCAATTGGGGACTTTATTTCAGAACTTGATTCTGCAGGTTTGCTTGAAAATACAGTTGTAATAATATATGGAGATCATGATGCAAGACTACCGAAAAAGGATTACGAGTTTGCAAAAAATTATAATATTGAAACATATAAAGAATATGATAAGGATGATCCTAGATTTGAAGAAGAAGATTATTATGACTATGAATTAAATAGAAAAATACCACTAATAATATGGACAAAAGATCATAAATACAAAAAGGAAATAACCACAGTTGCAGGTATGTATGATGTTATGCCAACACTTGGTAATATGTTTGGTTTTACACCAAAATATAATTTAGGAAATGATTTGTTTAGTAAAACAGACAATATTGTAGTATTTCCAAATGGTAATTGGATAAATGATAAAATGTATTATAATGCTCAAAAAGACGAATATTTACTTTTAAAAGACAGTATAGTTACTGCTGATGAGATAACAGCCAATAAAGATTATGCAAATAAAATACTTGATATTTCAAATAATATTATTTTATATGACTTAATCAAAAAAACAGGGGAGGACCAAAATGAAAAAAAATAAAAATGTGTTATTTAGAATTACTTTTTTAATAGTAATTTTGCTTTTCTTATTTATTGGTTACCAATTATATAATTCTTTTTATAGTCAAATTAATGATAACAAAGTAAAAGTTATAGATATTATTGAGGGTTACCAATATAAATTAAAAGATAATAATAGCAAGTTATATATTTCATATTTTAAAAAATTAGACAAGTTATTGGAGGATGAAAATTATAACGAAGAAGAGTATGTAAAACTTATTAGTTCTATGTTTATTATTGATTTTTTTACATTACAAAATAAAAACTCAAAAAACGATATTGGTGGTACAGACTTTATACATGAAGATATACGTGATAATTTTATTGAACAATCAAGATCAACATTTTATAAATATATTAATATAAATAAAGTTGATTCAAATTTACCTATAGTAAAAGAAATAACAAATATTAATGTTATTAATAAACATTTTAAATATGAGAAAATTAATGATATGAATGCATATTCTGTAAATATAGATTGGATATATGAAGCTGAAAATGATTATCAAAACAGTGCAAATTTAACATTAGTACATAAAGATAATAAAATTTATATTATTGAGATGAATAAAAAATGATGCAATTGCATCATTTTAATTTTTGTAATAACCTTTACCAATATAATTTGATTTATATGGTTTTTTTATTGAAAAATATAATTCTTTATCAAGGGTAGGCTCAATAACTTCTAGATTAACTTTCATAGCATTTGATATATCTTTTAGACTTCCTTTATAGTAAATAAACTCATATAAATTAAGCTTTGAATCAGCATCATATAAATATGCATCATAACCACTTAAATATAATCTTTGTGTGCCAATAAAATCCATACTAGTAATATTTGAACTTATACTAATAATATTTTTAAATGTGTCATATGAGGACAAAATAACATTTTTCTTAAGATTTGTCTCCATATTGTTTTCTACTATATTTAGCAAATCATATATCTTATTTAAAGATTTTATATCTTTTGCTTTATTTACTATTCCATTGATTACTAATTGCTGGCTTTGTCCTCTAACAAAATCATTTACATATGTATATTTTGTATATTCTTTACTACAATTATCAAAATGTACACTTGATATTTTTCTATGTCTGCTAAGTGCTAAAGCTTGTTCACCATTTATTGTCTGTAATCCTTTTTTAACAAATATAGTATTTTCTCCCCATAATCTGTTACTATCTTGTTCACAAAAAGTATATGGTACATCAACTTCAACACCGCCAAGTGCATCAACAAGTTCAACAACACCTTTAAAATTAATTTTTACCCAATAGTCAATATTAATACCAACCAGATTTTCTATAGTATCAATCATACAATCTGTACCATACCAAGAAGCAGAATTAATTTTCTTAGACTTATTTTTAAGACAGGCAATTGGTACATAAGTATCTCTTGGTATACTAAGTATAGTTGCATTGCTCGTATTTGGATTGAATGTCATAAGTATAAGTGTATCTCCATTAAATGATGTTCCACTTTTTAACCCATCTTTTTCACTATCTACACCCATTACTAATATTGAAAAAGGTTTATTTAGTGCTTTGCTATTTGATTTCTTTTTTACATATTTTTTCATTTTCTTTATTATTTTTACATTTGATGCAATATTTTCAAATCCTTCTACATTAGAAAACATTGTTTTATATGAACTGCTAATAAATATTGCGTCAACTTCTTTATTATATAAAGCATCTAATAAAAACAAAAAGTCATCATAATATACCAAAAAATCCTTACCAATTTTATATTTTTCAATCATTTCCATACTTATTACATAACCATCTATACTTTTTTTATTACTAATAATTCCAACTTTTTTACCCTCAAGATCATTGATATTATCTATATCACTATTCTTTAATGCGATTAGGCTTGTTGAGTATGTGGTTAAATCACCAGTTAATTTTTCAGTTGAAAAAATGAATTTATTTAAATTAAAAGCAACAAAATATTGGATTCCCGCAAAAAATATTATTGCTAATATGTATAAAAAATAGCTTTTAAACTTATTCTTGGGTACAACTAAAAACAAATTAATTATCATAATAATAAATAACATTCCAGTTATACCAATAATTGAATATCTAAGTATATTTTCAATGCTATCAAAATATAAAATTGATTTTATAAAAATATAACTAGTGTATCCTAAAGATATTAAAAAAAGGAATAAAAAAATTAACATTATTTTTTGTATTATATGTTTTTTTAGCATCTTTCACCTCATGCAGTTTTAATTATAATATTTTTTTAATAAAAATACAATTAACAAATTATGTTTACATATATTTGTAAAAAATAATATATTTTTCAATAAAGTGGTAATAATTTTGATATAATTATAATAGGTTATAATACCTAAAATTAATAATAAGGAGGGGAAAACAATGAAAAAGGTAGCCAAACTATTTTTTGTAGTGCTTTTTTTCTTCTTTATATCAATAAATAAAATATATGCATTTGATGCAATTGTATCCTCATCTGTAAATATTAGAACAGGCCCAAGTACAGGATATGGAACAAGGGGAATATTATCTGCAGGTAATATTATTTCTGTAATGGAAACAATTTCAGCATCAAATTCTGGTTGCTCAACTGGGTTATGGTATAAGTACATATATAATAATGAAACATCATATTCATGTTCTGCAAACTTTGATACAACAAACAGATATAATAGACCATGGACAACGCCTGGAAAATCTATAAATAATGGTGCCAAATACATTGCAGCTGGTTATATATCAAAAGGTCAGTACACTTCTTATTTAACTAAATTTAATGTAAATCCAGGTTCATCTTATTCAGTATATACTCATCAATATATGACAAATGTTAGAGGGGCATATTATGAATCCGCTAGAACTTATTCAGCATATTCAAATAACAATTTACTTTCACAGCCCCTTGTATTTACAATACCAATATTTAATAATATGCCAAGTGTAACAATATTGCCTGGTGGTACAGAAACTCCACCAGGAAGTTCAATAACTACTGATATTGCATTTGATGAAGACTTAGTAGCAAAAGGATTTACCGAAACATATATTGCAAGACTTAGAGAATTGCACACACTATATCCAAATTGGACATTTGAATCGTTAAGAACAAATTTAGATTGGAATTCAGTAGTATCAGCAGAACAACCAAATAGTTACATAGATGGTAATATAACAGCATATAGAGCAGCAAATAATGGTAATTGTAATGATCCATCATCTCCATATTGTCTAAAAGAAGGTGCAAATTGGTATCTAGCAAATGTTGCTACAACAGCATATTTTTTAGATCCAAGGAATTTTCTTGATTCTCATCATATATTTATGTTTTTAAAATTATCTTATTCTGCTGTTGAAACAGAGGCAGTATTATCTTCAATGTTACAAAACACATTTATGTCTGGTACATCTTCACTTGATAACAAAACATATGCAAAATTATTTAATGAAGCTGGTGCAGAACATAATGTAAGTCCAATATTCCTAGTATCAAAAGTAATACAAGAAGTTGGAGTAAATGGTTCTGCAGCAACAACAGGTGCAGCATTTACATATAATGATACTCAATATTCTGGGATATATAATTTTTATAATATAGGGGCATATAGTAATGTTTATGATGGACTTTTTTGGGCAAGTGTGGGTATTACAAATACTACTACTTCATCAGAAGAAAGTACATATTTAAGTCAATTTGGGCTTACAAAAAGATCAACATATATAACTGGTATTCCAATAGGAACAACAGTATCATATGTAAAAGGTAAAGCCGGATCTCTTACAATAAGCATAACAAATTCAAGTGGTACAGAATTAAATAGTACGGCAACCATAAGTACTGGAACAAAAGTAAATATATCTGATGAGTCAAACACATACGATTATACAGCGGTATTATATGGTGATATCAGTGGAGATGGTGATATAAACGCAGTTGACTTACTATATTTAAGAAAACATTTATTAGGTACACAAACATTAACTGGTGCAAACTATGAAGCTGCAAAAATCGCAAAAAATTCAACACTCAATGCAGTTGACTTACTATATTTAAGAAGATATTTATTAGATAGTAATACATATAAAATAACACAATAAGGAGAAAACATGAAAAAAATTATAAACAAAATATTTATAGGTATTTTAACATTTTGTATTACTACTATGGTAGTTAATGCTGCATCAGGTACAATAAATATATCTGGTGTGTCAACTACAACAACAGGAAGTACAATAACTGTTACTGTAACAGCAAGAGCTTCAAATATATTTTATTGGCAATTATTTACAACATACGATTCATCCAGATTAAAATTAGTAAGTGGAGATACAACAATACAAGGAGAAGCAGAAAATGCAACAACAGGAATTGGCAGTGTCTCTAGAACTTATAGATTTACTGCAATAAAAACAGGTCCTGCATATATAAGAGTAACAAGTGGTGGCTCTGGTATGAATATTACAACAGCAGGAGATGCTATTTCTTATCCAACTACAACTAAAAATATTACTATTAATGCTCCTGCACCAAAGTCTACAAATAATAATTTGTCAGCACTATTAATAGATGGGGCAACATTTACACCTGAATTTAATAAAAATACACTTGAGTATAGCGTGCTTTTAGACGCTACAGTAACATCTATAAATGTTAAAACAGCGCTTGAAGATCCAAAAGCAGTAGTAACAGGAAATGGAGTAATATCAGTAGTAGAAGGATTAAATACAATAAATTTAGTAGTTACATCAGAGTCTGGTGTATCAAAAACATATATTGTACTTGCAACAGTAAAGGAATTAACACCAATAATAGTAAAAATTGATAATGTTGAATATACTGTTGTTAGAAAAAAAGAAATGTATGAAGCACCACAAAATTTTGAAGAAACAACAGTAAAAATCAATAAAGAAGATGTGCTTGCATATAAAAATAAAAAATTAAATCTTACTGTATTAGGTTTAAAAGACAAAAAAGGAATTGTAAAACTATATACATATAATGGTAAAGAATATCAAAAATATAATAATGTGACTATAAATAATATCGATTTATATTTAAAAGATATATCAAATAAAATAATACCTAAAGGTTATGAAAAAGTTGATATTTCAATTGAAAAAGAAAAAATAACGGGGCTTAGTTATAAAGATAGTAAAACTAATTACTTATTATATGGTATTGATACTTTAACTGGAAAAGAAAATATATATTCTTATGATAAAAAGAATAATACACTTCAAATATACTATCCAAAATATAGCAAAGATTTACTAGAGGCAATAAAGAGTTATCAACTTATGTGTATTGGATTATTTTCTGTATCTTTAATTCTATTATTAGTATTAATATTATTTACCGTTAAAAAGAAAAACATTAAAAAGCAAAAAAGCAAAAAGGCTAATGACTAGTCTTTTTATTTTCTTTAACTATTATTTTATAGAATAATTTGATATAATTATTTTGAGGTGGACGTATGAATTCTCAAATATTGCATATTCTAATAATAGTGTTTTCAATAGCGTTATTTTCTGCATTGTTATTTCCCCTTGTAAAAAGAATGGCTATGCATGCAAATGCATATGACATACCAAATGAAAGAAAAATACATAAAACTAATATGCCTTTTTTCGGTGGATTAATAATATTTTTTGGATTTCTTTTACCTTGTTTGAATTCATCAAATGTTATATTTGGATCTTCTTCTTTAAATGGATTCCATGCTATATAATGATCTTTCATATATTCTTGATATTCATCATAATCTTTATAGATATATGGAAGTATATCACCTTTTTTATAGTTATCTAATCTGTTTTCAAGAATAAGTACCCAGAAATTACACCAATCTTTTAATCCTACATAGCTTTCTGCTTTTACTCCAAG
>CAYNHX010000015.1:0-13170 GCA_964397275.1 uncultured Muribaculaceae bacterium
AGAGGTATATTCTGGTCATAATATTGTTAAAGCATATAATCAAGAAGATAATGTTATAAATAAATTTAAGAAAATAAATAAAGACATGTATAGTTCATCTTGGAAAGGACAGTTCTTCTCTAGTTTAATGATGCCTATTACTAATTTTGTTGGTAATATAGGATATGTACTTGTTTGTATACTTGGTGGTTATTTAACAATAATTAATAAAATTAATATAGGAGACATAGTAGCATTTATTCAATATATAAATATATTCAATAGGCATGCAGGACAAGCAGCAGGAGTATTTGGAGATATCCAAATGACATTAGCAGCAAGTGAAAGAATATTTGAATTTCTAGAAGAAGATGAAGAGATAGAAAAAAATAATTTAATTGAAGTTGATAACTTTAAAGGCAACATTTCATTTGATCATGTACATTTTGGATATAATAAAAATAAAGTTATTATTAAAGACTTTAATATTAAAATAAAAGCAGGTCAAAAAGTAGCAATAGTCGGACCAACAGGAGCAGGTAAAACTACAATAGTTAATTTACTTATGAGATTTTATGAATTAAATAAAGGAAAAATATTAATAGATAATATAGATATATCCCAAATTAGTAAAAATAATTTAAGAAAAAATATTGGTATGGTGCTTCAAGATACATGGCTTTTTAATGGTACTATTAAAGAGAATTTATTATATGGAAGACAAGAAGCAACAGAAGAAGAAATGCTTATATCAACAAAAGCAGCATGTGCTAATGACTTTATAGAGACATTACCTGATGGATATGATTTTATATTAAATGAAGAAACAAGTAATATTTCTGAAGGTCAAAAACAGTTACTAACAATTGCAAGAGCTATGCTCGCTAATCCATCTATATTAATACTAGATGAAGCAACATCATCAGTTGATACAAGAACTGAAGTTTTAATACAAGAAGGAATGAAAAATCTAATGAAAAATAAAACATCTTTTATAATAGCACACAGATTATCAACAATAAGAGATGCAGACATAATACTTGTTATGAGAGATGGTAATATAGTAGAACATGGTAATCATAAAGGGTTATTGCAGCAAAAAGGATTTTATTATGAATTATATAATAGCCAATTCGAGGCAGAAGAAAACTAGAATAAAAGTTCTGGTTTTTATATTTAAACTATAATAAAATAATATTAACAAGGATAGAAAATAAATATTTTTAAAAAATACAAGTTAGTATGTGCAATTTTTGCACATACTGGTTTTATAAAAAATTATGAATCTTAAAGCATTATAATAATTGACTTTAAAATTATTATATACTATAATTAAATCATTAAAAATTATGATTAAGAGGAGTAGATTATGATTTCTATTAGAGATGAAAAGTAATTAGCTGAAAGCTTTTCTTAGAATAGTAATTGAATGTAGCTTATGAATTGTATATCTGAAATAAGTAGGATATATCGTATAAATGCGTTAAATTTTTAAGATAAGTAGTAATACTTATGAATTAAGGTGGTACCACGAGAATTCGTCCTTTGGATAGAGTTCTTTTTTGTTAGGAGGATATTATGTTAGATAAGAAATATAATCATATAGAAGTTGAAGATGGAAAATATACTGAATGGTTACAATCAGAGTTATTTAAAAGCAATAATTTATCAAAAGAACCATTTTGTATAGTTATACCACCACCAAATGTAACTGGCAATTTACATTTAGGTCATGCATGGGATACAACATTACAAGATATAATTATTAGATATAAAAGAATGCAAGGATATGATGCTTTATGGCTTCCTGGAATGGATCATGCAGGAATAGCAACACAAGCAAAGATAGATGCTAAATTAAAACAAGAAGGTATTAATCCAAGAAGTATACCCAGAGAAGAATGGCTTAAAAAAGCATGGGAATGGAAAGCTATTTATGCTGATAATATTAGAAAACAATGGGCAAAACTAGGTCTTAGTCTTGATTATTCAAAAGAGAGATTTACTCTTGATGAAGGACTAAATAATGCCGTTAATAAAGTATTTATTAATCTATATAATAAAGGATTAATATATAAGGGAGAAAGAATAATAAATTGGGATCCCGAGGCAAAAACAGCATTATCAAATGAAGAAGTTATTTATAAAGAAGTAAAGGGTCATTTTTATTATATTAAATATTATATTGAAAATAGTAATGACTATTTAGAAATAGCAACAACAAGACCAGAGACTTTATTTGGGGATACTGCTGTTGCAGTAAATCCAGATGATGATAGATATAAGAATTTAATTGGTAAGAATGTAATATTACCAATAGTAAATAAACCAATACCAATAATAGAAGATTCATATGCCGATCCAGAGTTTGGTACAGGAGTTGTTAAAATAACTCCAGCCCATGATCCTAATGATTTTGAAGTGGGTAACAGACATAACTTAGAAAGAGTTATTTGTATTAATACTGATGCTACTATGAATAGTAATGCTGGTAAGTACGAAGGATTGGATCGTTTTAAATGTAGAGAAAAGTTAGTAAAAGACTTAGAAGAAAAAGGATTACTAGTTAAGGTAGAAGAATTAAATCATAATGTTGGATTTTCTGAAAGAACTGATACTATGATTGAACCTTATTTATCTAAACAATGGTTTGTAAAGATGAGAAGTTTAGCAGATAGAGTATTAGAAAATCAAAAAGATAAAGATACAAAAGTAAATTTTATTCCATCTCGTTTTGAAAAAATAATGAATCATTGGATGGAAATAACACATGATTGGTGTATATCACGTCAATTATGGTGGGGGCATAGAATACCAGCATGGTATAAGGGTGATGAGATATATGTAGGTTTAGAATCACCACAAGGTGATGGATGGATTCAAGATGAAGATGTACTTGATACATGGTTTTCATCAGCGCTATGGCCTTTTAGTACTCTTGGGTGGCCAGATAATACAGCAGACTTAAATAGATATTATCCAAATAATATACTTGTAACTGGTTATGATATCATTCCATTCTGGGTTAATAGGATGACTTTTCAAGCACTAGAATTCACTAATAAAAGACCATTTAAGGAATGCTTAATACATGGTTTAATAAGAGATACAGATGGTAAAAAAATGTCTAAGAGTTTAGGTAATGGTATTGACCCAATGGATATAATAAATGAGTATGGAGCAGATGCACTAAGATATTTTTTAACAACTAATGTTGCAAATGGTCAAGATCTTAGATATGATGAAGAAAAAGTAAAATCAACTTGGAATTATATTAATAAAATATGGAATGCATCAAGATATGTACTTATAAATATTGAAGATTTAAATTATGACTTAAATAATTTATCATTAATAGATAAATGGATATTAACAAAACTAAATAAAACAATAAAAGAAGTTACAAAACATATGGAAAAATATGAATTTAATTTAGCAGGAAGTACTTTATATAACTTTATATGGAATGATTTTTGTGATAACTATATTGAGTTATCAAAACTAAATCAAAATGACACTACTAAATCAGTATTATTAAAAGTATTAACAGATATATTAAAGATGCTGCATCCATTCATGCCATATGTAACTGAAGAAATATACTCAAAATTAAAAATAAAAGATAACAAATATATATTATTAAGTAGTTATCCAATTTATGATAAGAATAATATATATAATGATGCAGAAATAAATATTGATAATATGATTGAGTTTATAAAAATATTTAGAAATACTAAAGTTAAACTAAATATTGGTAATGAATATTATGTAAAATTAGAAGACAATGTTTTAAATGAAATACTAATAAAGATATTGAAAATTGATAATAAGATTACTAATGAAAATAAAGACTTAACACAATCAAGTGTTGAATATGCCACTTTAAAAGCAACTATATTTTATAACAATATAAATAATATTGAATTAATAGAAAAAGAGAAAAAAGCACTAATTAATTCAATAGAAAAAAGAAGGGCATTACTTAGTAATAAAAATTACACTGATAAAGCACCAAAAGATATTATTGATAAAGAAAAAGAGTTACTAAGACTAGAAGAAACAAAACTAGATAACATAAATAAAAATGAGTAAATAAGTAATTATTTACTTTTTTTAATATTCTGATATAATATCTCGCAAAAGAGGGTATTATGAATAAAATAAATAAAAGAATATTATCTGCATTATTAGCAACACTACTATTAGCAAGTGGTTGTAATAAAAAAAGTATTAATAATGTTACAAGTGATACAAGTACATCAGTTACTACAGAGGATTTAACAACAACAGAGAAGCCAAAAGAAATTACTCAAGTAGTAATTAGTGCAGCAGGTGATTGTACACTTGGTAGTGATAAGAACTATAGTTATAATAATTCATTTGAACAGTATTATGATATATATGGTCCTGAATATTTCTTTAATAATGTAAAACAAGTATTTGAAAAAGATGATTTCACAGTAATTAATTTAGAATGTGCATTAACTGATTCAACTAGATATGCTAATAAACAATATGTTTATAAGGGTAAAGAAGAATATGCAAAGATTCTAAGTACAAGTAGTGTAGAACTAGTATCTCTTGCAAATAATCATACATATGATTATTTAGAAGAAGGATTTAATGATACTATTAATTCTTTAAATAAAGAAAATGTAGAATATGTATATAACGATAAAATTCAAATAATGCAAAAAGGTAATATTAAAGTAGCATTTATAAGTATATGCTCTTGGGATTGTAGTAAAGAAGAGCTTATTAAATATTTTAGTAAAGCAGATAATGCAAAAGCAGATCTAAAAATACTTTGTGTTCACTGGGGAGTAAATTATCAAACAAATTATAACAGTTCACAAGAAAACTTTGGTCATATGGCAGTAGATTTAGGAGCAGACTTAATATTAGGGCATCATCCTCATATATTACAAGGTATTGAGATATATAAAGATGTACCGATAGTATACTCACTAGGTAACTTCTGTTATGCTGGTAAAAAGACACTAGGTAATGAAATAAATACAATGATATTCCAAATGGGATTCAATTTTGAAAATAAAGAATTGAAAAACAAAAAACATAATATTATACCTACATACATGTCTAGTAAAAATCCAAAAAACACTTATCAACCAACTATAATAACAGATCCTTATCAAAAAGAAAAAGTATTAAAACTAGTTAATAGTCTTAGTAAAAATTTATCATAAAAATTTATGCTTTATCTATTGACAAAATTAAGTTTTAGTAATATTATATAGTTGTAATAGTAAATTTAATACGGTTTACATAGCTACCTTTTTTAATTGATAAGCAATGATAAAAAATGGTACTATAAACTATGTAGACCTATATTAGATTTGCTCAACTGCAATCTGAAAGGAATACAGGGAGGAGGAAATATTATGTGGAGATGGCTATTAAGATTATTCAGACCATAAGTGTAGTTTTATAAAAAGTTCTTTTATAAGAACTTTTTTCTTTTTCTTGAATTATTTACTTTTCAATAAAAATTTGTTATTATTATATTATAAGGACTATAAAGGTGAAACATATGATGGTTAAAAAAAATAACAATAAATTAATACTAAGTATATTGGTAATTTTTATATATATTGCTTGGCCATTGCTTATTAGTAGCATTTTTACAAGTTTTGGTATTAATGCAAGTGAACAAACAAAAAATATTATTGAATTTGTTGGATATTTAGTTTTATTAACCTTATTTGTTTTATTATATAAGAAAATGTTTATAGATGATTTAAATGATATTAAAAATAACTCTAAAAAGTACTTAAAATTAGTATTAAAATGGTTTTTAATAATGAGTGTAGCAATAGTAGTTGTTAATGCTGTGGCATGGGCACTAATTGATACACAAACTGATGTATCAAGTAACCAACAGGATTTAATAAATCTTTTCAAGAATGCTCCAATAATGTTAATTTTCTTACAAATAATATATTACCCAATTATTGAAGGAATTGTTTTTAGAAAAGCAATAAGAGATGTAGTTAATAACAAATATGCTTTCATTCTTATATCTGGATTAATGTTTTGGTTTTTTAATTTTGCATATAGTGATTTATCTTTAGGAAGTTTATTTGGGACCCTTTATTGTTTTATATATATGTGTATTTTATCAAAAATTTATTTTGAAACAAAAAATTTTGTAATATCAACATTTGTTTTGGTACTTTATGAAGTGGTTGTTACGATTTTTTTAATAACTTTAGGATAACAGGAGTATTTATGATAAAAGGATTTTTTTTAGAGCTAACAGTAATTAACTTCGCCTTTTTAATAAACACTAGTAATAAATTAGAAATTTTAGCAATTGTTAATAATACTAAAAGCAACATGGGTATCATAATAATAGGTATGATAGTAGTAATACTTGCCCTGGTAGGTTATACACTTATTAGTAATAGAAAATAATCAGCATTAATATAATGCTTTTTTAATTTATATAAAAATATGATAATATAGTAAATAAAAGGAGTGATATAATGACTACTTTTATAATTACATTTACTCCATATTTTAAGAAGAGTGTTTTAAAAGAATTGGGAAAAGTAGATAAGAAGGTTCAAATTGTTAAGAAGTTATCTGAAAGTATTTTCTTAATTGAATCCTCTTTAGATAATAAGGTATTTTTTAAAAGACTAAGAAAAGTAAAACCAATATTTATAAAGCATATTTGTCCTGGTAAGTATGTAGGTAATATTACTGGTAGTTTAGAAACTGATAAGAAAAGTATTTTAGATCTAATATTATTAAATAATATAGATGTTAAGTCTAAAGAGAGATTTGCTATTCAAGCAAGGATTATTGGTAATAAAGAAGATGTAATAGAATATTCTTCAAAGGATTTAGAAGTATTTATTGGTACTTATTTCACGGATTTAGGAGGAATACCTACTTTTTCTGATAAGTCTATGCTTAATGAGAGTGAAGTTAAAATCATCTCAATAATAATTCATGGTAAAGATTTATATATTGGAGAATCAGTAAGTGAAGATAATATTAACTTTTCTTGTGATGAGTATAGAATTAGTACTAATGCTGGTAAAAGAGAAATATCAAGAGCAGAAAATAAGCTTAAAGAAGCATTAGCAAGATATAATATTAAATTAAAAGATAGTGGTATAGCACTTGATATAGGTGCAGCACCTGGAGGTTGGACTAAAGTCTTAGTAGATTATGGTTATGATGTGGTAGCAGTTGATCCAGGTAATCTACATGAGAGTTTGCAAAATAATCCAAAGATAAAGCATTATAAATGCGGAATTGAAAAGTTAGAGTTTGAGAATTATTTTGATATCATTGTTAATGATATGAATATTGATCCTCAAGATACAAGTAATATTATGAATTCATTATCTAAATGTTTAAAGAGTAAAGGTCTTGCAGTTGTTACATTTAAACTTCCTACTAATCCTGAGAAGAGTATTATTGAAAGTAAAAAGATAATATCAAAAGAATATGTAATTTTAAATATTAATAGTTTATTTCATAATAGACAAGAAGTAACAGTGTTGCTTCAGAAAAGGAGATAATATGAATATTAGTAATCCTAAAGATTATTTGGGGAAAGAAGTAGTTGTTAAAATAGATAGGAGTTTAGGCTCAAAGCATCCAAAGCATGGATTTATATATATGTTAAACTATGGTTATATACCAGATACTATGAGTCCAGATGGGGAAGAATTAGATGCATATGTGGTTGGAGTATTTGAATCAATAGAAGAATTTGTTGGTAAAGTAATAGCAATTATTCATAGAACTAATGATAATGATGATAAATTAGTAGTAGCTCCAAAAGACAAAGATTATTCTGATGAAGCCATTAAGGCATTAACCGAATTTCAAGAAAGATATTTCGAATCAGTAATTATTAAAAAATATAAAAAGTTGTAACATATTTTGTAAAAAACACATATATTTAAAAAATTCCTTGATTTTTTACAATCAATTTCTGAATATAAACAAAGTGAATGTAACAAATCTTTGATTAAAAGGAGGAAATTATGAAAGAAATATTATACAATTATGATAATTTAGTAAAAAAGGACATTACAGAAAAAGTTATAAGAATAAAAATTTTATTAATAAATGGAAAAAATGAAATAATGTTAGGATATTGTGATAATATTTATCAATTTCCTGGAGGTCATTTAGAAGATGGAGAGTCTTTTCTAAATTGTATAAAAAGAGAAACATTAGAGGAAACAGGTATTGAATTAGATGCGGAGTTAGATAACAAAAAAACAATGCCATTTTTTAAAATATCATATTATAATAGAGACTATCCAAGTAAAGGAATAAATCGTTCTTCGGAGGTATATTATTACTATTTAAAAACAAACAAACAACCCGATTTAAGTAAAGTTAACTATACTGAAAATGAAAAAAAAGGAAAATTTGAATTAAAAAAAATTAGTATAAATACTATTGAAAAAATATTAAATGAAAATATTCCAAGCAATTCTAAAAATAAAATAATTGTGCCAGAAATGATAGAAGTTATAAGAGAATTTTTAAAAATTTATAACAATAATTAAAAAAATTTTTAAAATATTATCAAAGAAATACTGTTTATATATATACCAATAATGATTTAGAGTGCAATAAATTAGTAAAAAAATAACAAATTTATTGATTTTTTAATAAGGAAAAGAGTCGATTTATTTAAATCGCTAAATGAATTAAATAGAGTATTAAAAAGTAATATTAAATTTGTTACTCAAGTAGAAAAAGAATTGTTATCTAAAAAAATATATGTATATACAAAATCAGGAGAAATAATTGAATTTCCATACGGTTCAACTCCAATTGATTTTGCATATAAAATTCATACAGATATTGGTAATAATATGGAAAAAGCAATTGTAAATGGTACTGAGGTTAATCCAAACTATATATTAGAAAATAATGATAGAGTATTAATATTAACAAATATTGATTCAAAATGCCCAAATCCAGATTGGGAAAAAATGGCAAGAACAACTTCTGCAAAAAAAATATTAAAAACGCTAAAAAAATAAAAAAAGATAAATAACTATTTGTTGTGTATTTTATTTTTTTTTGCTATAATTATTAGGATAGTAGGGGTGGCAAAATGAAATCTAGTAAAGGACAGGCATTAATAGAGTTTGTTATTATTTTACCAGTGTTTTTAATGCTTATTTTTGCCATAATTGATTTTGGTAGAGTTATATATGAAAAGAATATGTTAGAGAATGTAGTTAGTACTGCATCTGAGTTATATGATAGTGGTAAATCATATGATGAAATAAAAAGTGTTATTAATAGTGAAAGAGCAGATAAGTTAGCTATGACTATTGTAGAGAAAGATGGATATGTTACTATTAGAATATCAGAGACAGTAAGACCAATTACACCAGGGTTTAGTCTTTTAAAAACAAGAGTTTTTAATATTAGTACATATAGAGTGTTATATTATGAATAAGAAAGGTCAAACACTTGTATTATTTGTAATATTCCTACCAGTATTAGTAATACTAGGAGCTATTGTAATAGATGTAGGTAGATTTGCATATGAGACTAATAGAGTTAATTCAATTAATAGGATGTGTATAAAGTATGCATATAAAAATATAAATACTTTAAATAAACAAAGAGTATATGATTTAATTGAAGATAATGATAGTAGCATAAATAAATATACAATAACAATAAGTGATGATTTAACTGAGATAGATATGAGTATAACTAAGGATGTAAGAGGAATATTTAGTAGTATCCTAGATAAAGATGTGTACAGAGTAAAAAGTAATTATATTGGCACAATAAGTAATGATAAACTAGTAATAAATAGAAAGGGTAATTAATATGGATAAGATAAGTGGGAAAGTAATTACAGTATTTTCTTCTAAAGGCGGAGTCGGTAAAACAACATTAGTACTTAATCTAGCAGGCACCTATGCAGAGATGAAGAAGAAAGTACTTGTTGTTGATTTTGATTTATGTAGTGGTGGTATAGCATTATCTTTAAATATTGATGTTAAAAAAGATATATATAATCTAGCAGATGATATTAATAATAATAGGTATAAAGATATAGTAGATTATATTACTATATATAATAAGAATATTGATATACTTGCATGTCCTAGAGATCCAAGAAGTGCTGTTAAGATAGATCCTAAGTATGTAGCATTAATACTTTCAAGAGTAGTTGATAATTATGATGTAGTACTAGTAGATACATCACATATACTTGATCCAATATCTTTATCAGCACTAGATAAAGCAGATAAAACATTATTAGTACTTAGTAATGATCCAGTAGATTTAAAGAATACTAAGTCATTAATATCAATATTTAAAGATATAGAAAAAGAGGATTATGTAATAGTACTTAACAGTTCAAAAGACACTGGTAAAGATTATTTCTCTATGTTTGAAATGAAAAATGCTATTAAAAATCCAATTAATTATGAAATAAGTAAATCTTTTTATATACCAGATATAGATAAATATGTTATGGCTGGTGAAATTCTCACTTTAAATCCTAAGATTAGATTTAGTAATAGAAAAGATATAAATACATATAATAAGATGGCAGAAGATCTAATAAAGGAAGATAAAATAAAGAAAGGGGATGAAGTAAATGGCAAAGAAGAACTTAATTGATGAATTTAATCTAAAAGTTGATAAACCATTTATTAAAGCTCCAGGTGATTATGAGATATTTAAAGATAAAGAGTTATTAGATAATTTAAGAAATACAATTATCTCTAGTTTAATTGATGATAAAGTACCTCATGATAAGAAATTAAATGAATATATTAATACAGAAATAGATAAGGCCTTAGTAGGTTATGATCTTACTAATTTAGAAAGAAGTCATATATTTAACTTAGTAGATAATGAAATAAATGGATATGGACCAATAACAGAGTTATTAGAAGATCCAAATGTTACTGAAATAATGGTTAATGGTACTAATGAAGTATATATTGAGTATGATGGTAGAGTAATACAAGATGAATCAGTATCATTTATTAATGATGAGCATATAATTAGAACTATACAAAAGATAGTACAACCACTTGGCAGAACAATAGATACTACTAATCCAATGGTTGATGCAAGATTAAATGATGGATCAAGACTTAATGCAGTAATACCTCCCCTTGCAATAAAAGGACCAGTTATTACTATTCGTAAGTTTAAGAGTGAAATGTCAGATATAGAGTCATTTATTAGAAATGGTACTTTAACACCATATATGGCTAGATTCTTAGAAGCGGCAGTACAAGCTAAATTAAATATTATTATATGTGGTGGTACTGGTTCTGGTAAGACATCTATTCTAAATGCATTATCATCATTTATTGGAGATGAAGAGAGAATTATAACAATAGAAGATGCAGCAGAGTTAAAATTACATCAAAAGAATGTTATAGGACTTGAAACAAGATTAGTTAACTATGAAGGAGCAGGAGAAGTAACTATTAGAGATTTAGTAATTAACTCCCTTCGTATGAGACCAGATCGTATTATAGTAGGTGAGGTTCGTGGTAAAGAAGCTTTTGATATGTTACAAGCTATGAATACAGGACATGATGGTTCTCTTACTACAATGCATGCTAATGGACCAATAGATGCCCTAAATAGATTAGAGACAATGGTATTAATGGCAGGTATGGAAATACCAATAAGAGCAGTTAGAGAATATATTGATAATGCTATTGATATAGTTGTTAATGTATCTAGATTATCAGATGGTAGAAGAAAAGTAACAAGTATATGTGAACTTGTAGGTATTAAAGATGATGAGATACAATTAAAAGAAATATTTACATTTACTCAAACAGGTTTAACATCTCTTGGAGAAGTAGATGGAGAGTTTGCACTCTTAGATTATGTACCTCAAGTATATGCTAAGATTATTAATAAAGGTATAAATACTTTAGAAGATATATTTGAACCAAAAAAGAAAAAAGAAGATAAGAAAAAATAAAATAGGAGACTACTATGAATAACATTAATATAGATTTTATGTTTATAGTACAAACGATAATTATATTATTGCTTTTTGCAGTAGCTATATATTTTATTAAATATAATAAATCATTAAAGTTAGAAAAAAGAATAGAAAAATATTCAATACCAGCACTTATTGATAAAAATATATCCTTATTTGATAAGGTATCTGATAAATATTATAATCTAATGAAAATGATTAGTAAGATATTAAAGAAAAATAAATTATTAGTAAGATATAGTAAGAAATATATTAAATATATTAATTATAATAATAAAAAGAGTTTAGATGAAATGGATTATATTAGTAATAAATTTGTAATAAGTTTTGTATTCTTATTTATAGATTTATTTGCAAGATCAATAGAGGGTAGTTATCCTAGTGTAATAGAAGTATTTGCAATGTTTATACTTGGTTTCTTCATAATAGATATATGGTTTATATTTGAAGATATAGTTAAGAAAAAACAAGTAGAACAAGAATTATTAAATGCAATTATTATTATGAATAATGCATTTAGATCAGGTAGAAGTACTATACAAGCAATTGAGATAGTATCTAAAGAACTAAGTGGCCCAATTAAAGAAGAGTTCCAAAAAATGCATATAGAGATATCTTATGGATTATCTTTAGATACAGTATTTGAAAGATTTGGTAAAAGAGTAGACTTAGAAGAAGTAAAATATATTACATCATCTTTAACAATACTTAATAAAACAGGTGGTAATATTATTAAAGTCTTCGCATCAATAGAAAAATCATTATTTAATAAAAAGAAACTAGCAATTGAGTTAAAAACATTAACAGCGTCATCTAATATGATAAGTAAGATGTTATTACTAATACCATTTATCTTTGGAGGATTAATATATCTAATAAATAATACATATTTTAATCCATTCTTTGCAAGTAATATTGGTAAGATATTATTCGCTTTTGTAATAGTAGATTATATAGTATATGCATACGCTATTAACAAGATAATGAAAGTGAGGTTGTAATATGATAGGAAAAAACAGCCTAGTAGCTAGAATTTATAGAAAAAAAGATATAGATAAAATAGAAACTAAATTAGATCTATTTGGTGTTAAAAAGAAATTAACTGTAGAAGGATTTATGAATTTAAGATTATATTCAACAGTAATACTTTTCTTTATAATATTCTTAATAGTAGA
>CAYNHX010000016.1:0-12773 GCA_964397275.1 uncultured Muribaculaceae bacterium
TAGCTGGTGATGATGTTATTTTACCTGGGACACCACCCAAACCTTCTTTAATCAATTGTTTTAATGACCACCCTGCACAGTAACCTGTTAACATAGATAAATCATGTATATGTATTTCTGCATTCTTATGAGCTTTTGCTATTTCTTCATCATATACTTCACTTAACCAATAATTAGCAGTTATTGCTCCTGAATTACTAAGTATTAAACCACCAACTGAATATGTAACTGTTGAATTTTCTTTAACTCTCCAGTCAGTAACATTAACATAACTATTTACTAATTCTTTATAATCAAGTACAGTTGATTTAATATTTCTTTGCTTTTCATGTAATTTTCTATAAAGGATATATGCTTTAGCAACATCTGGATAATCAGCCTTAATAAGAACTCTTTCCACACTATCTTGTATATCCTCTACACATATAATATTATCTTTTACTTTTGGTGCAAAATCTGCAGTAACTTTTAATGCTAAAAAATCAATAATATCATCTTCATAATTAACATCTACTGCTTCAAATGCTTTTTTAATTGCCTCTGCTATTTTCTTTATTTCAAAATCTACTATCTTACCTTCTCTTTTTCTTATTTTATACATTTTGTCTCCTCCTTTTTATAAAGCTAAATACCACGTATTTTTACATTTGGTATATATTTTCTTATTTCTTTTTCTATATTTTTCATTTCTTTATCACTTAATGCGTGAAGATCTTTTTTAACCAAATCCCCTGAATCAATAAATTTTTGTAAATAATAATTTTTAGTACCTTTTATTAACTTTGCTATATTAATAATATTATCCATAGTATGTAATTCTTTTACTATGGTTGTTCTAAATTCATAATCTATATCACTATTTAAAAGTATATCTATACTTTTTTTAATATTATCAATATTAGTTACTCCAGCTGTCTTTTCATAATTATTAAAATCATTTTTAATATCCATTGCTACATAGTCTACTAATTTATTATCTATTAAATCTTTTAAAGCATCTGGATAGCTCCCATTTGTATCTATTTTTACTTTATATCCTATATCTTTTATCTTTATTAAAAACTCTTTTAGTTCTTTTTGTATAAGTGGTTCTCCTCCACTTATACATATTCCCTCTAATATATTTTTTCTTTTTTCTAAAAATTCCAATATTTCTTCTTCTTTATAACTCTCATCATTTTTTCTTCCAATTAATTTAGAATTATGGCAGAAAGAACATTTATAATTACATCCTTGAGTAAATATTATACATGCCATGTATCCAGGATAATCTAGTAGAGTTAATTTATTGAAACCAGATATTCTAAGTTGTTTTTCCATACCCTATATCCCTTTCATGCATATCAATTATTGCTTTTTCAATATCTTTTGTTTTATTAACAAAAATATGGCCTCCACTTAATTCTTTGTGATATATATCCTTTGCTACTGTACTATATATATCTTTATCTGTAACTCCCTCTACCGAACCATATATTGATTTATCTATATCAATAAATTGTTTTGAAATATTCGGTTTTACTATTCCTGATAATTTAAAATTTAATCTGAGTTCATTAGTATAACTATCACATTTTTGCTTTAAGAATTTTAATATTTTTATATCTTCATTTTCTATACCAAGTGCTTTTATGCACTCTTCTAGTCCTGATATTCCTATACATAACACACCATGTTTAAATACTTTTCTAATCTTTTGACCAGGCTCTAATTTATCTGAATCAATATATAGATGGTTTGTAAACATACATTTAAATACTTCTTTATCTTTATTACAACACATATCAAATCTTTGTAACAATTGATTTTTAACTAGATCCATTACTTCACCAAGCTCTGTATAAAACTCTGCTATACTTGCTCCCTTATATTTAAGACCTAATCTTGCTAGATTAATTGTAGTTTTAGATATTTCTCCTCTACCAATAGAAGTTTCTTTATCATCATATATATTTTCAAATATTCTAGTACCATCAGAGAAATAATTAACATTCTTATTTTGATTTATTTTTGAACTTAAGAATGAATATGCAATACCTGGTATCTTGTATGATT
The DNA here is from genome assembly GCA_964397275.1 of uncultured Muribaculaceae bacterium. Classification (GTDB taxonomy): domain Bacteria; phylum Bacillota_I; class Bacilli_A; order RF39; family UBA660; genus DAOOPL01. The sequence goes on from CAYNHX010000016.1 coordinate 2,056, forward strand.
CTAGTAAGTACTCGTTATTTATAGTTCCTTTATTATAATTAATATCATCTTTTATTTTAAATATTGTTATTACATTATCTATATCCTTAAGTGACTTAATTACTGCTAAATAGTTTTTAATAATCATTTTTCCTTCAAATGAAGTATTGGTACCTATATTAATTGATGTTATTTTATTGTTGATATTTATACCAAAATTACTATTATTTAGATCTATAACAAATTTTAATAATCCACTGTATAATTCTGCTTCTATGTATTTTAATGCTTTGTTATAAGCATGTTCTAAAATACATATTATTCTTTTATTGTTTTGATATTTACTAATCAAATCACTACACTCTTCAATATTACTAATAGTATTAACTGAATCTTTTATTTTTTGAAAGTTAATAAACTCAATTAATCCTTCTAATTCAAAATAATCATATACTTTATTAATAAAATTTTTTTTAAAATCATACAATAAAATAGGCTCTAGTAAATAATCAAAATCTGGAATACCCTGTTCTCCGTGCTGATCATATCTATTTTTCTCTATTATATTTATAATATTATTTAAATAATCTTTTATAACTTGATTTTGATTAATATACTTTAAATCTAACTGACAAGATTTAGTTGTTGCAACACTTAAGAAACTTATATCATCAATATATATGTATCCATCTTCTAAAGCTTTAGTATATTTATTATCTAACAAATATACTTTTCCAAATTCTTTTGATACTGTATAACCAAAATTAAACATTGTATCAATAGCAGTCTGTATAGTTGGATCTTCTTTATCAAATCCTAGTTCTTCAATTGTCTTTACAAACTTATGTTGATGCTTAATTGCAAATACATCTCTTGATGCTTTTCTCCTATTTCTATATTCACTGTATGATTTATATACCTCATCAAAATTACACTTACTTAATTTATCTTCTATAATATCTTGTATATCTTCTACATTAATAGTCTTTCTACCATCATATTCCTTAGTTATATAAGAAAGTACAGCTTCGTACACAGTATTAACGTTCTTAGAATCATATTCCTCATATACGCTATCAAAACCCTTTTTAATAGCTACTGCTATTTTAGTACCATCAAATAAAACTCTTTGACCACTTCTTTTTACTACAACTAAATCTGCTATACTGTTTTTCATATGTACCTCTATCTTATAATCTAATTATACCAACAATTTAAAATATAGCAATGTTTTTTTAAAATATTTTTTCTTTTTGTAAAGAACTTTACATTTTTAAAAAGTATTTTTTCAAATAAAAAAACATTTTAATTATTAAATGCTTTTTACTACTATTAAATAAAAATAAGCATAAGAAAAAATATTTTTTTTAAATATTTTTTGTTTTATCTACTATTTTTGCTTTTCCAATGTCTTCTTCTTGTTAAAACACATACTCTTACTTGAGGACTAAATTCATAATATTTTTTTTTAAATGTCTTTGTTGGCTTTACTTTCTTTTGTCCATCTTTATTACTTAAACTTTCTTCATTTGTTTCTCTAGGATCTATTTTTGCATTTTTACTCATGTGCTTCCCCCTGATATAATTATAACATATTATATTATTTTGTTAATACGTAATTTTTAACTTTTTTGCAAATTCATTTGGTCCTTTGTTTTCAATACAATTATATTCTTGAAAATTGCTTATATATCTACATATCAAGGAAAATATTTGTGGTTTTATCAATATTAATTTTGTTATCCTTTATTTTTTTAATTTGGTTAAATATTTCATATACTAATAGCCTATTAAACACCACTAGTCTGTCTCTATAACTCGTATTATGAGAATAGTCAATTTTCGGATCTAATTGTGATGACACAAAATCTGCTGTCTCTTTATCTTGAATATTTTCATATATAGTTTCAGTTTGAAATATATTTGATCTTTCTCCTTTCATTATTGTTTCATAAATGTTGATAACATATTCTGGAATATTAATATTATAAGATTTTAATATTTCAATTAGCTTATACAAAAACTCTCCGTTTTTTAAAGAATATGTTTTATTACAAAGCAATAGTGGATTTTCGTAATTAAACAAAGAATTTGTTGCATCATCAACTTTAAAATTAATATCACTATTTAGCATTTTTTCAATTATTGCAACCAATTGATTTATAGTAAGTCTTATGTCCTCCTCTTGTTCTTCTTTAGAACCTGCATGCTGCCCTATTCCATCAAGTCCAAGCCTCGCTTTGTATATTTTGAAATCTGTTGCTTTGCCGCTATCCTCGTCTTCCCATCCACTTGTTTTTACACTTTTGTGTTTATATCCTAATATTGACAAAAAAATATTTGCAGCATTTTTTACATTATCTCCATAATATTCAATCACGAATAAATTTGGATTTAGCTCTTTTAACTTTTCCCCTTCACCTTTTGGACATAATAATATTCCGTTAGTTATGTCAACATTTCCTCTTGTATAAGTGTCTGCAGTCGAAAAATTGACAATATTTTTTGCATATTTTAGTGGTAATAATATTGCATACTTTTTTTTATCCCAATTTCCATAAAAATGGCTGTTTACTTCTCCATTTAAAGTGAAATGAATTGTGTCTCTTTCGGAATGAAATTCTATTTCTATACTTTCTTCACCCAAATTAATTATTTGCTTATGAGTTGCTCCTGCTTCCTTGTTCGTTTTTATTTCATCATTAGTTGGAAAATAATCGGTTTTATGAACAAGTATAAATTCATCAATACTGTCAAAATTGCTTTCATTACTTACTATTTCTTCTGTTGCATCAATTAATATTGGTATATTATTTTTTCTCATAAGTTCAATTGCATCTTTAAGTTCAAGACCTAATTCTCTTAAATTTCTAGCTGCTTTTATATTTTCATATCTTTTTTTTATTTCTTCAAAATTTAATTCTATAAGCCTTTTTTCTAACTCTTTTATTTTGTTTTCTATTTCTATTAGTCTTTTAAGTTTTTCTTTTGCTATTTCTCTTTCTTGCTGCTCTAAATCATATTGCTTTTTTTCTTCTAAATATTTTTCATCTTCTTTTTTACATGCTGCTTTATTAAAAATTCTACTGGTTGCACTGTGCTTTGGTTTTTTGGGTTCTGGGGGTAGATCAAACGGGTCATATAACCGGCTTAACTCTTCATTGGGATTCATTTCTTCTTGCGCTCTATCAAATGGATTGCTTTCTTCATTTCCTGGTTCGCCAAAGATATCATCTGATACTTTTGTTTCTGAAAAGGGATCATCTGAAATCAAATCAATTGACTCTGGAGAATCTAAAAATGGATCTTTTTCTTGTGGTGGTTTTGATGAACTATATTCAAACTTTATTTTGTTTGCTTCTTGCTTTAAAGCATTAATTTCTTCCTCGATAATATCTATTTGATAAATTTCTTCTGATATTTGACTTAATAAAACTTTTTTCAATTCTTCTATCATATTATTTACCTACCTTATTATTATTATAACAAGTATAATATAAAAAGAAAACAAAATGTTTGTTTTACTACTTGAAATATTTATTTTTTATTTAATCTTTAAATACATTTTCTTTTTGATTTACACAATTTACCTATTATCATTTTTGTGTTTATTAACTTCATAATCCTGTTCTTTATTAATCCAATATCTTCTAGTAATAAATTTTTCTCCAACATCTTCGTTTTGTACTTTGTTTTCTAATATGCCACCATTATATTCAATAATTTTATATGATCCAATATTATCATCATCACAAGTAATCAAAATTTTATTTTCTTCGATAATATTCTTATATTGTTCTAATACTAATTTTAAAAGTTTTTTCCCATATCCAATATTCCAATATTTAGGATTTATTCCATAACCAATATGTCCACCATATCTTAATAGATTTTCTGTTAATCTTGTTCTTATATGAACAACTCCAATTAATTTATCATCATCAACTGCAAAATAATCATATAATGGTACATAATGTGACGGCAATTTTGATTGATTTCTGTTGTCTATAAAAGTTTGAACTATATCTTTTTCATCAGGATTTAGAAACATCATATCATGTCTTTTAATATTACCTAATTCTATTTGTTTTATAAATTCTATATAAGCCTCCTTATATTGATCTAAATATTTTTTGTTAGCATCTATGAGTTTTAGCATATTAACACTCCATTACATTTAAATATTATAACATATTTTTTATAATTCCTTACAATAAAAATGAGAGACTTTCGTCTCTCTTCAGGGGGTTTTGTTGTACTCTCAACTTATTGTAAGAGTACTACTTAGCATGATTGGTATCATGCTAGTATAATATTATAATTTTTATTAAATAAAGTCAATCTATTTTTATATTATTTACATTTGGTTTATATCGTTGGTCCTGCTGGTGCAACTTGTGGTGCATTCATTTGTCTTTTTCTTTCAAGATATCTTCTTAATAATTCTTTTGGTGCATTGTATATTATTTGTGCTGTAAATGTTAATTTTACTTTTTTATCTGCTTTTATTGCTTGATGTCTTGCTTCTCTTAGTCTTTTCCAAGAATCATTTGCTTTTATTGGTGTTCTCATGCCCATTTCATCGCGTCTATTTAATTGATTTCTTTCTCCAAACAATGCACTCGCATACTCAGATCTTGTTTTATCTTGATTTTCAAGTGCTGCTTCAGTTTTATTATCTAGTTTTTCTCCAAATTCATGGTATTTTCTTAATGCAAAGTCTTTTAACTTTCTAATTGCATTTCTACTAAAATCTCCAAATTTTTGTAATCTTTCTGCTCTTACTTGTTTTCTTTGTAGTTTAGCAATTTCTTTTTCTAACTTTTCTTTTCCAATGATTGCTAGCATGCTTTTTACTTGCTTTAATTCGTCTTTTACTTGTTGTAACTCGCTTAACATTGGATCTTGCTGTTTAACTGCAAATTTTGCTTCTATTTTACTATTAAGTGATGGATCTAATCCGTTTTTTTGAACATAATCTTTTAAATATTTTGAAATATCTTCTTTAGATTTATCATCTGTTGCTAATGTCTCCATTTTGTCAAGAAAAGCATCAAATGTATCTGGACTGTTTCTAATCTCCTCTATTTTTAATGGATCTTCCAATTCTTTCTTTATATCATCTATTGTCATAAAACCCTCCTATTAGTTTTCTTCTAATTTTAATTTAATTTCTGCTTGAATTGCATCCCATTCTTCTTTATCAGTAATCGGATCAAATGTTACTTCTTCTCCAACTTCATTCATAATAGCTGCATATACTGGAACATTTGCAACTTCATCTCCTGGTTGTGGTTCTTCATCTCCAACTGGATCTAAAGTATATATTACATACTTTTTACCTGTTTCTTCATTTTCAAGCATTGATAATACTTGAGCATCTACTACATTTCCATCTGGATTAGTTATCTTTATTACATCTTCTTTTTCCACTTTTACTCTCCTATTCTATTTTCTTTATTTTATCACTTATTTTCAGTTTTAGCAAGTATATATTTTTTTAAAACTCTATTTATTAGAATATTTTTTTCTTCTTCACTTGATTCCATAATTTTATCTACATCTTCTTTTACTTTAAGTAATATTTTATAGTCTCTTCTTATATTTGCTATTTTAAATGCTTCCTCTCCACTTTGCTTAATACCAAATAAATCTCCTTGCCCTCTCATAATAAAGTCTTCTTCACTTATTTTATAACCATCATCTTCTTGTTCCATAATACTTAATCTTTTATTATCAATATTACTAATTAAATAACAATAAGATTCTAAATTGGATCTTCCTATTCTACCTCTTAATTGGTGTAATGTAGATAATCCAAATTTTTCAGCATTAAATATTAGCATAAATGTAGTGTTTTTAACATCTATACCAACTTCTATTACAGTAGTACTAATTAATATCTTAATTTTATTATTAATAAAATCAGTCATTATTTTTTCTTTAATATTTGATTTTTGTTTACCATGCATAATTTCTATTGGTATGCCTTTAAATGCTTTAGAAAACTTAGTCTTTAATCTTACTACATTTTCGTAAGCTGTATCTTCATCATCTTCTATCATGGGTGCAACTATATATCCTTGATGTCCACTATCTATCTCTTCTTTAATCTTTATTAATGCTTCTTTTATATCTTCTTCTTTTAATACCCTGGTATTAATTTTTTTTCTACCACTTGGCATTGTTTTTATACTACTTACATCCATATCTCCATATATTGTTAAAGCATATGTTCTTGGAATTGGAGTTGCACTTAAATAAAGTACTTCTATATTTTCTCCTTTTCTTTTTAGCATAGTTCTTTGGCTTACTCCAAACCTCTGCTGTTCATCTGCTATTACTAACCCCAAATTTTTAAAATTTAAATCTTTATTTATTAGAGAGTGTGTTCCTATTACAATATCTATTTTATTATTTTGCAAATCCTTATATATCTCTTCTTTTTCTTTCTTATGTGTGCTTCCAGTTAGTAAAGATATATTTACGTTTAAATCTTTAAAAAGTTTTTTTGCATTTTCATAGTGTTGTTTTGCCAGTACTTCTGTTGGTGCCATCATTGCAGATTGATATCCTGCCTTTTTCATAATATACATAGAGAAAAATGCTACTACTGTTTTACCACTACCAACATCCCCTTGTAATAATCTATTCATTCTTGTTTTACTATTTAAATCATTTACTATTTCTTGAAGAGCTTTTTCTTGATCATATGTTAAAGTAAATGGTAATTTTTCTCTTAATATCTCTGCATCATTTATATCTACATTTTTAGAATAGTCTTCTTTTTCTAATTCTCTACTTATTTTTAAATATCTAATTTTAAGCATAAATATAAATAGTTCTTCATACTTTAATTGAATTATTGCTTTTTTTAATATTTCTTCTTCTTTAGGATTATTAACTATATTTAACAATTCATATTTATCAATGAAATTATACTTTTCTTCTATATCCTCTGGTATATATTCTTCTAATTCTGCTTTTGTATCTAAAGCAGAATTAACAAGTATATTCATTTTCTTCTGATTAATTCCACTGGTAAGATGATATATAGGTAATATTTTTGGTTTTTCAAAGTTTTCAAATATAATATCAGAACATATAAATGTATTTTGAATTTTATTATATTTACCAATTATTACTATGTTTTGATTTAAATATATATTTTGTTTTAAAAATGCTCTATTAAATATTACTACTTTTATTATATTATTATTATAAAGTGCAGTGAATGTTAATCTATTCATATTTCTTTTAAAATAAGATACTATTGGTATTGACTGCACATATACATCTATAACACTTTTTTCATCATCATTTAAAGATGTTTTAGTTATTATATTAAACTTATATGGGATATATAATATTAAATCATTAATAGTGTATATATTTAAATTATTTAATACTTTTAATGTCTTTAACCCTACTCCTTTTATAGTTAAAAGTTCATTCATAATATCACCTACTTTATATATTTATTATAACATAAAATTTATTTTAATTTTTTTATTAAAATGTGTTGACTTTTATATGCGTTTACATTATTATAAATGTCACCAATTCCAAAATTGGAATTGGCTGCTAGTATCACACTAGCCAACCCCTTTTTATTCTTTTGGAGATTGTCTTGTTCGCAAGGCAATTTCTTTTTTATTAAAAATAATGTATAATAAAATTAGGATGTGAGTAGTTCATGAATATATATTTCTACTTAATGTTGTTTTTTTTATATTCGATTTCAGGATGGATAATTGAACTTATTGATCTTAGTGTAATTGAAAAAAGATTAGTAAAAAATAGAGGTTTTTTAATTGGGCCTTATTGTCCAATATATGGTTTTGGTGCATTATTAATGACTTTGTTTTTAACAAGATACTCAGATGATTTAATTACTCTATTTTTTATGGCAATGTTGCTTACTAGTGCTCTAGAATATTTTACTAGCATTCTTCTTGAAAAATTATTTAAAGCTAGATGGTGGGATTACTCAAATATGGGATATAATATTAATGGTAGAGTGTTATTAATAAACTCTCTTGGTTTTGGATTTTTTGGATTACTATTAATTCACTATATTAATCCGTTTTTATTAGAGCAGTTTAATAAATTTAATATGACTGTATTTAAGGCTATTACATTAATATTTTTAATATTATTTGCAACAGATGCAGTGCTATCAATAATGATAATGTTTAAACTCCGATCGAATGCAAAAATGCTTAAAGGAGACAGCAGTATCTTTCTTTCTAAAAAAGTAAAAAAAGAATTATCAAGATTTGGAATATTTAAAAAGAGAATATTCAATGCATTCCCAAACATTAATTTTTCAAATAATAAGGCATTAAAAAATATAAAAATTTTTTTAGATAAAAATTTTAAAAAATAATATTGAAAATGTTTACAAATAAATATATAATAAATAATTAAAAGGAGACACAATGGAAGATAAAAGAAGTAAATTATACAGCCAATTTACAAGAACAAGAAAATATTATAAAGATAAAGATATTAAAATGTTTAATGATTCAATGTTAACGTGCGTAAAACAAATGAAAGCAATAAATTTTCAAAATATATTGCTTCTAAATTTTATGAAAATAAAATTTTCTTTATTATTTAAAGATAAAGTAGTAAAAAATATAAATCACAATATTAGATTTGTTATGAATGAAAATAAACTGCTAGATAAAATTAAATCATATATTGAAGGCATAAGTAATAAAAAAGATGATGCATCAATAAAAACTTATAATATACTAATAGATATTTATGAACTTCATACAATTAGAAAAGATAATATAAATAAATTAATAAATGATTTAAAATATGAACATGATGATTTATTTGATGAAAAAATAAAAATATTTACAAAAAGAATAGAAAATTTATAAAAGCATTATCAAATGATAACGCTTCTTTATTTGACATTTTTTTAAAATTATGTATAATACTAGTCCGTAAGGGGGTTAATAATGAGAAAACATATAAAAAATAATCTTGTATTAAAATTAGAAGAACAAAATAAATATTGTAAGCTTAATTTAAGTAGCATAGAATTGTTTAATAGGAGAGTTACTGATTGTATCAAAAAACTGCATAAAGAAAATGTTGAAGATAAAATATATTATAGTTATTTAAAAATAAAATACAGTTTAGAGTTGTGTGAAAAAGATGCAAAACAAGAACAAAAAATATTGTTAGATTCTATTAATACTACATTAGGAAATATCAAAGTAGAAAATGATGCTTTAAAAAGTATTTCATCTTATATATCAAAAGACAAAAAAAGCACAGATCATTTAATAGATGTAAATATATATACTTTATTATTACAAATATGCTTAATACATGATTCTAGAGACTATTTTGTAGAGAGTGCAGAAAGTAACTATTTTTATAAAAATTTGGGTTTAAAAACATTTGATACAAAAAGATCAGATGGAAAAATAGAACTACATGATATTAAATCTAAAATAAAAGAATTAACTAAAGGTTAATTCTTTTTCTATAGATAATGAGACTTCTTCAAATAAATTCGTATCTTTATCAACTTTTACTGTATTTAATCCACAGGATAAAGCTCCATCAACATTACTTTGATTATCATCTAAAAATAATATCTCATTTGGTTTACAATTCATTTTATTTATAATTTCTTCATAATAATCTTTATTTGGTTTTATTTTATTTATTTCTGCAGAAATAAATATATTATCAATATTATTTATATTAAGATTATTATTAATATACTCTCTTATATATGATACATGATTTGTAGTAATTACTATTTTAATATATGGATATTTATTTTTTAATTTTGTAAATAAATCTTTTTCTTTTACTTCATATAAACTATTTATTATATTAATAGTAGTATCTATTGTGCTATCTGATACTATTTTTTTTGCTAATTCTAAATACTCATCATCACTTTTATTTGGTCCAAATAATCTTTCTAGTTTTTCCTCATCTAAAGTCATTTCAATATCTTTTTCTCTAACTAATACTCCAACTAGATCAAATGCTACTACTTTTATCATAATTTCTCCTACAATTTAATTATAACATTTTTCGAAATTATAAAAAACAATTTGCGTAAATACAACACAAAATAAAAATATGATATAATATATAAATTAAATGGAGGTAATTATTTTTGATAGAATTGATGAATATAAAGTAAAAGTATTGAAATTAGCATTATTACAACTAAAAAAGAAATATAAATGGGGGCAAAAAGGGCCAGATGAATTTGATTGTGCAGGTTTAACTTGGTATATATATAATGAGTTATTTGGTATTGATATTAACTTTAAGGGATATGGTAGAAGTACAACAACAATGCAAATGACAAGCTTATATGGAGTATTAAATACAATTAATGAGAATAGTGATAAAACTATATTTATAAATAATTTAAATGTTGGAGATATACTCTTTTTTCATAGACAGTCATTTGATTTTAAAAAACCAACTATTAATAACTACTATCCGGGACATTGTGGTTTATATATAGGAAATTTAAAATTTATTCAAGCTTCTTATCCTAGAAAAGAGGTATTAATAAGTGATTTTAATGATAATGAATATTGGAAAAAAGTACTTGTTGGAAGTAAGAATATAATAAAATCAATAAAATAATTTTTTAAAATAAAAAAGGAATTGTAATATCAACAATTCCTTTATTTTTATTGGTTGCGGGAACAGGATTTGAACCTGTGACCTCTGGGTTATGA
>CAYNHX010000017.1:0-11930 GCA_964397275.1 uncultured Muribaculaceae bacterium
GAAACTTTGTTATTGGTAAGATTACTTTTGCATCAAATAATTTATATAACTTCTTAAAGAAAAGTCTGATAATTCTAAAGGTTCTCTTCGTTTTCATTATTATCCCCCTCTTCTTCTTCGTCAAATTCACTTGTGGTTTTCTTTGGTCTTAATTCATCAAGTATTATTATTTTTGCCTCTTCTACTGATAAATTATAGTTTAATTCCCCACCAACTGCTATTGATATTCTACCAGTTTCCTCAGATACAATTATTGCAACTGCATCTGTTTCTTCACTAATACCAATTGCTGCTCTATGCCTTGTTCCTAATCTTTTGCTAAATTTCATTTCTACCGTTGTTGGAAATATTCCTCCAGCGCTTGTAATTTTATCTCCTTGTATAATTACTCCCCCATCGTGAAGTGGATTATCTGGAAAGAATATTGACTCTAATAGTTCGTTAGATATATCTCCATATATTTTTTTTGATCTTTCTATGTATTCAGACAAACTATTATCTCTTTCAACCACTATTAATGCTCCAATACGATGCTTTTTAAAATATTCTAATGATTGCCCAATTTCATATACTATTTTTTCTCTTTCTGAAACAGTAAGTGTTTTGTGTCTTCCTAATAATTTTGATCTACCAAGTTGTTCCAAAACACTTCTTATTTCCGGTTGGAATATAATTATAAGTGCTAACGGACCCCACATAATTATATATTCAAGTATTATACCTACTGTTGTTAGATTCAATAAATCACTAACTATTTTTAATGCTATTATTATTATTATACCTTTAAATAACATGGTGAACTTTATATTGTTTTTTATATTTTTTAGCAAGAAATATATTAGTGCCCAAACAACACATATATCAACTATATTTTTAAATATTATTTTAAAACTGTCAAAGCTCATTTTTTCCTCCTAAATATACTTTCTTTCTTTATTACTAAAGCGCTTATTAAACCCAGTATAATTAATATAAATATTTCTTTCTTATATGGATTTATTTGTTTATTTTCATTATAAGAAAACTTTATATTTTTCTTGTTGTTTACATCTATATTCCAAATATACTCACTGTTGTTTGATTTATTATGATTACCATTTATAACTTTATAATTAGGCAGTTTTATATTTATATTTAACTTATCAACTTTATATAAATCACTTTTATTAATATTTTTGATATTACCTGTTTCTATTTTTATTATACCTTTGCTTTTTTCAATTTTTATTTTCTCTGTTAAGTATTTATATGCAACTGACTTTGTTTTATAATCATCAAAAGAATAATATGTACGAGTTAGTTTTATTCCTGAGTATTTTCCTTCTATTTTTTCAATTCTATAACCAGATACATTAGTATATTGGTCATTCAATATCATTTCTATTATTTGATCTGCAGAACCATAGCTACTATTATCTAAATTATTTGTTTTGTCTTTTACTATTATTGTTTCATTAATAATATTATCTTTATTAATATTTAATGAATAGTTTGTTGTGCATCCTGATAATATTAATAGAAAAAATAATATTAATATATATTTAATGTTATGAAGTTTCATATTTACCTCCACACTAGAAAATTATACCATAAAAATATTATTTTTTGTAATTAAGTTAAAAAAAGTTCTCAATTTGAGAACTAAAATAAATTATTTATATTATCTTGATCTTGTGAAAAAGGTTTTTCTTCATCATATATTGATTTATCTGGTTTTAAATCTTCATAATCCATATCATTATCAATAATTTCTTCTTCATTTTCTACTATTTCTTCTTTTTCGATAACTTCTGGTTCTTTAGTATCTTCTATTTTTTCCTCTACTTTTTCTTCTTTGATTTCTTCTACATTAAAATTAAATTCTCTAAATATTTTATCTATTTCTGGAGTTATTTCTGCAGTACCACTCATTGTTTTAATATCCATTTTTGCTTCTGAAAATGGTGTTAATATAAATGGCGCATTTATAGAATTGAAATTGTTATAGCTTATTTCATAATCTGGTTCTGGAGTAATATCAATTGCTGGTTCCAGCGCGGGCATGCTTATTTCCTCAACTACTGGCAAGTTATTTGTTTCTACTACGGTTTCTATATTTTGTTCTTTCTTTTTATTTTGTTTTTTAATTCTTCTTCTATCTGCAAAGTATCCTATTATTACAAAAATAATAAATAATCCAACACAAAAAGCTAAAATATAATTAGCAACTATATAATTATATACATCATTTAATATTTTAGAATAATTATTTGTCATTTGTACCCACCTTTTATCTTCATAATATATGATAACATTTATTTTTTTAAAAGACAATAGTTTTTAAATGACAGACTATTTTGTTAATCTTAATATTTTTTGTACATCTTCTGCATTTGTTTTTTTAATACATACATCTGATAAATCTCTATAAAGACTATTAATTGGTCCGTAATGCTTACAAGTAATATTGTCTCCAATATTTACATCAGTAAATCTTGTTGCTTTTCTTACTCCATAAATATCTTTTTGGAAAGTTAATAATACTTCTTTTTCACTTTTTTTTGCAAATATATTATTTCTTCCTTCATTTGTGGGATCAACGGATACAATGCGTGATCCTTTTAGTGCTTTTGCAAAATTATAAAATATACTAAATAATTTATCTCCCGAATTAGTTTTAATAACAATATCTCTATATTGGTATTCAACTTCATCCACCGAGTTTTTTTCAAAAACCCTAATATTATAGTGAGGTATATCGTAACCATTTGTTGATGAATATATTTTTAAAAATTTTATTATTTCTCCATCAAGTTCACTAATAATAAAATATCCTGGGCTTAAATAGCTATCATCATACATTACATAGGTATTATATTCTTCACACCCACTTAAATATTTGTGGTCCTTACACCTTTCTTCTGAATTAGTACAAAATCCTGTTAACGCACATCTTATACCCTCATTACTATTTTCAATAATAGATTTTCTTAAATTCAAGAAATCATTATAGTACTCCCCATATTTGCAGTTGTTGCAACATCTACTCATCTTAAAACCTCCCTGTTTGTTTTTATATTCTAACACATTTCTACTTAATTAGCACAATTATTTTAATGGTGCCGGTTGTAAGAATCAAACTTACAGCTAATCATTACGAGTGATTTGTTTTATCATTAAACTAAACCGGCAAAAAGATTTAATTATTAATTATTAAATCAAATCTCTCTATTGCCTTTTCTTTACCAAGTAATTTAAATATATCATATAGATTTGGTGTCATGCTTTTTGTAGTAAGTGCCACTCTAAGAACCATACTTATATCTCCAACATGACCTTTATATTTATCTGGACTTTCTTTATAATCTTTTACTTCTCTTGCATAACCTAGTTCCTCAGATAAGTCTTTTATCTTTTTAAACCATGTTTCATCTGAAGATATATCAAAATATTTATTTATATATGTACTTAATATTTTTTTTATTTCATTTTTATCATTAATTGTATTAAATTCATAATTTTTCTCATAAGTATTAAATAATTCATCGTACATATACCATGTTTGTTCTTTAATATTTGAATAATAATCATAATCTTTTCTTGGTTTTGCTTTTTCTCTTTCAATATTAAATATCTTTATTGAATAATCTTTATATTTGTTAAGTATGTCTTTATACTCTGTATCATACTTAGAAGCCCATTTATATGCTTCCTCATATACTTCTTGTGCTTTTAACCTACTAATATAATTTCTAGATATATTTATTAATTTTTCTAAATCAAATAAGATATCACTTGAACTCATTTTATTAAAAGTAAATTCAAATTCATCAATATTTTTATCTGGGTTAGAATTATACCAGGCTTCAAAATTAGAATTAGCAATAGTAGCTAAATATATTCTAAGAGCTTCTTTTGGTATACCTTTTTCATCATAAAAACTTGCAGCACATTCAGGATCTTTTCTTTTACTTAATTTTCTCCTACTATTACCATCAATTTTAGATAAAGGCGCCATATGTGCATATTTTGGAGGCTTAATTCCTGCCATTTTAAATAATTGCAAATGTAGTGGTACTGAAGATATCCATTCATCTGCTCTTATTATATGAGTTGAATGCATTAAATAATCATCTACTAAATGAGCAAAATGATATGTAGGAAGTCCATCTGATTTAATAATTACTATATCCATATCATTTTCTGGCATTTCTATATTTCCTTTTATTAAATCATTAAATACTACCTTATTATTAAATGAGCCATTTGACTTAAGTCTTATGACACATTTATCACCAGCTTTTATTTTAGTAATTGCGTCTTCTGTCTTTATTTGTCTACATACTGCCCATTTACCATAATAACCTATTCTGTCTTTATTCTTTTCTTGAATTTTTCTTATATTTTCTAAATCTTCTGGTGAACAAAAACAAGGATATGCTAAATCTTTTTCTAAAAAATATTTTGCAAACGCTTGATATATATCTTTTCTTTTACTTTGAATATAAGGTCCATAAAAACCTGTCTCTTCAATCTTATTTTTTGGATATTCATCAAAGTTTATATTATATGAATTTAAAGCACTAATTATTTTTTCAATTCCGTTTTCTACTTCTCTTTTTTGATCTGTATCTTCTATTCTTAAAAAGTATACACCATTTGTTTGTTTTGCAAATTTGCTTGCAACAAAGCATTGATAAATATTTCCCAAATGCACAAAACCAGTAGGAGAAGGAGCACTTCTTGTTACAATTTGCTTTTCACTCAAATTTCTACTTGGATATTTATTTTCATAATATTCCTTGTCATGTTCTAAATTTGGAAATATTAAATCTGCTAATTCTTTATTCATAATATACCTCTTTTTCTAGAAATATTTTAACATATTTATTAAAAATAAAAAAGGATACATAGTATTTAAATTTAATATTATTTTATTTACATATGTGTATGTAAATTATAGTATATTTTGTTATTTATATAAGTATATATTGTATAATAAATATATGAGGTGATTTATATGTCAATGTTGCTTATTTTAGCTGCTGCAGCTGAACAAGAAAAAAGAAGACAAAGAGCAGCTGCAGCAGTGCATTCAAAAGAAAGCGAGAGAAGAACAACTTTTACAAGTGATGCTTATGATACTACTGTGCCAGGAGACGCAGCAGAATTTTACGATAATGATGATATTAATTTGGAATTATATTATTTATTACAAAAGACGTGTACATATTATGATTTTGGAATTACAGTTGATTTAGACTTTATATCTGATTGTGCTCTTAGTGGGATATATATTTCTAGGCCTAAAGGCAAATATCTTCGTTTACCTGAAGAAAAAGATAAAGTTGATAAGTACTATCTACCAAAAAATAAAAAAAGAGCTAAACTTATATATAAAATTAAAAACGCCAATGAAACGTTTTCTAAATTTGTACAAAATGCTAGATTAGTTTATCCCGGTTTCTTATTGGATTTTAGTAGTAAAGTTGATGAAGCTTCTCCTCATATATACTTACCATGTAGAAAAAACTTGCTTTTTGCTGCTAGGCTAGCACTAAATATAGAGGATGAAAAAATAAAATCAAGCTATAGAAAACCAGAGTTTTCTACTGCTGATGAGGTTTTTAAAAGTGTTGAATCTACTGAGTTAGAAAGAAATGATATATTAAGTAATATTATAGATAGCAAGTTATTTAAAGAAGCTACTATCATAGGAAAAAGATTTATTATAAGTGAAATAAAAATATTTCTTGAGGAAATAAATAAAATAACAGATATTAAATCCGTAAAGATGTTACCAGAAGACTTTAAGTCTCTAGTTGATACAGCTAAAAACTTATTAAAAAGTCTTGAGGAAGAAATTATTGGACTTGAAGGACTTGAAGAAAAATATCTTGGTAAAAATAAGTAATTAAATTAATAATAAATAGATTACAAATTAGCGTAATCTTTTTATATTTATATCAATATTTGCAATATAAACAGTCTTGACTCGCATATTAAGAGTATAAATGTGTGGGTATTGCAGTTTATCTTAAAATGGTGTGTAGCGTTTTTTCATTGATATATTCGTATTTCGCCACATCTCAATTTATCTTATTTTATCATCCATTATTTTATATTATGCCGACTAAATATCGACTATTTATTATTAATTTTATTATACTAAAAGTTTTAAAAAGATGGCTTCATTTCCTTTATAACTTAGTGGTGATATTGGCGACGGATGATATATAGGTATTACAATATACTCTACTTCCTCTATTTTGATTTTATACTCATTACCAACAACTTCAACAAATTTTTTATAATTAATATCTTTAAGAACACTCCTTGTTGCAACGTCACCAAGAGTAAGTATTAATTTTGGTTTTAGTATTCCTATTTGTTTTAATAAGTAAGGATTACAATTAATTTTGCAGTAATTTAAATCTGATCTTTTTGACGGAAAGCATTTTATTGCCTCTACAAATGTAATATCATTTAGATCATAATTTATTAAGTTAAGCAATTTAGTCATTATTTTGCCTGAACCAGTAATGTTTCCATCTTCCTTATACCAACATTTACCACTTTTTCTCCAACCATTATTTGCTGGAGCTTCACCAATTACTAATATGTTACTCTTTTTTCCGTATGAAATTGTGGTATAATGATTAAATTTTTTAACTTTATTTAAACACTTATTACAATTCAATACTTGACTATCTATTTGATCAAGTTGTTTTAGATAGTTATCAAATCTATTTCTAAAGATATTATATCTATTAACAAAATCTTCATTATTCATGATTTCATCTTTTGTTTTTATAATTTCATTCTCATAAACCTCATCGTTTTTAAATTGATCTTTTGTTATATCAAAAATTTCGCCATTTAAAAAATTAAAGTAATGGTTCATATCGGAATTTTTAATATTTACTCTTTTTATTTCACCGCCATAAATTTCGAAAAATTTTAATGCTACAATTGCACAATGACCTAAGGTTGGGTTGTTTTCATTCCATTGGCTTTGCAAACCTTTATAGCATGTATCACAATTATAGTTTTTACTTATTCCATATAAAAATTTATTAAATTCCATATTATCACCTGTATAAATTATAACATTAATCTTAAATAATTAAATCTTAAAAAATGTAACAATTTAGTTATTACATTTTATCTTTAAATATTCTAATTTATCTTAATTTAGTTTAAATCAGTGCACCCTCACATTAAGAGCTTGAATCAGTGGGTATCTCTGTTTATCTTAAAATAGTGCAAAGTGTTGTATTTATTGGCCTCAATGGCATTATGTTGTTTTCCTTTATTTCAGATTATCGCGGTATATTTTAAAAAATGGCGGTAAAATGGCGGCGGATTTTATCTATAAAGTTTCTATATTTTGTTTAATATTATTTAATGCAATAATAGCTTTTTTCACCTCATAATCACCAGTTGTTTTTAATTGCAGCTTGTCTAATTTTTCTTTTAATATATCTTTTACCTTTTCGTCGTTATTTTCCATCAATTCTTCTTCTGTAGCTTCTATTTCAATAAAAACTCCCTTTGGATTAGTTATATTCTGTATTACAAATTCTATATTATCTTTTTTATATACAACTGAATTGTTTTCAATTTCAAATAACATAATATAATCAACCATTTCTAACATTTTTTTAACATCATCTACTGAGTCAATTTCTGTTTTAATTTTATTTTGTGAAATTATTTTACCGTTCTCATCATAATTCTTATTTTTATACGTTAAATAGTTTTTAGGATTATCGTCTACTATATTTCTTATTAATAAGCATTTTTTTAGAATATTATAGTTATCAGAATTTAAGTCAACACTTTTGTGTATCATATAATAATCCTTCATATAATATTTTTCAACCAATAAAAAACCCTGCCCCTCAACTTTTTCAATTACATCATTAAAATTTGACAAGACTTGTATAGTAAGTTCTACTTCCCTCACAAAATCACCTCATATAAATTATATCATAATCTTATTACTCAAATAAAAGAAAAAATGTGTGGGTTTCCCTATCACATTTTATTTTAATATATTGTGTTTCATCGTATTTTATCGCCCACTGATTAAGAGCTTAAATAAAAACTTATCATAAAGTATCTTATTTTGAAAAATATTTAAAAATTATATTTACAGGGTTTTATACTTTTTTAATCGCATTCCTAATTCATAAATTATTTGTTTATCTATTTTTTTCATAAGCTTGAATGTTTCTTTATCTACTCCTTCTGGTTTATTAATACTATTAACATTAGTAATATATACTTTAAAGAACTCTTCTGGCGTTAAACTGCATAATTTATCTAAATATTCTTTTATTATAATATTACTCTGATCAATTATATTATAAAAACTCATTACTATATTTTGTAAATCTTTTTGGTTTATTAAATCATTTATTTTCAATAAAAAGTTTGAATTATTATTTAAATAGTCGTCTATTATTATGGAATTTATATTTTGATTTCTAAAAATATGTTTAAGCGCTTCGGCAGAAAAACCATATCCTGTAGCATTGTGGCTTATTGTATTATTGTATGAATCCATTACTTGCATTGCTAGGTTTTCAGTTACAATTTCATTAAAAATTCTTCCTTTATCTGATTTTATAAGGCCTTTTGAACTACCGTTAAATTCATATGAAGTAGTGTTGAATCCACTTTTTACCTGTAATATATTGCCATCTAATTTAAAACCATTAATAGCTGATATTGCATGACATAGTTCATGAACAATAGTTTGAATTTTTTCTTCATTTAATTCTCCTTTTGCTACTCCAATTGCTAATTTTTGATAGATTTGGCCATTATCATCAATACAATAATCCTCCTCTTGAAATCCGGTACCCGTGGCTAATGATCCCACATGATATTTTTTGCCATTATCAAAATATAAATTGAGTTTCTCCTCGGCTTCAATTAGACTTTCATATTCTAAAATATATGCATTTTCAATTACAAACTTTATTTTATTGATATTTTCAACACTCAACACTTCTACAAATGAAAAATAGATATTGGATAAAACTTGTATCATTTGATCACTATACTTATATTTTAACTTTACTTTATTAAAATTCTTTTCCATTCCTTCACCTACTATATAAATTATATCATTTGTTTTTTTTTATTTCAATATTTTAATGTTAATAGTGTTTTTACTGTAATACTGCGTTTTAATATAAAAAAATTAAAACATAATTAATAAATTATAAAGTTTATTTTTAATATTTAACTTTAATTATTTGTTTTTTATATATATTAAAAAGTCTTGCTCAAGTTTTTTAAAATCTTTTAAATATATTTTTTTAATTTCTTTAAAGAAGTTTCTACCTTTATATTTATATAGTAATAAATATTTTTTAATACCATAAATATCTATTAAAAATTTTGTAAATGCTCCCGCTATAGGATATGTTATATCATCAGAATAATTTAAAAACTTTTTATTATTAAAAAGCTCATTTATTTTTTTATACTTTTTCTCTGATATATATTGTTTTACCCACTCTTCATTTGATTTGTTCCACCATGTTTTATCAAAATACATAGCTAGACCTTCTCTAATAAAATTTGATTTTGGTTTATTTATAGCACTTGCAATAATATGAACATCTTCATGATATCCAATACACTTTATTTTATCGTTATATACAGCATAGATTTTGTTGGGTTCTATAGCAAACCCATTACATGGCTCGTTATCACCGTATATTTCTCCAACTAAATCCGGACTATCAACTAAATAATATTCAATTTTAAATTCAAGTTTTATATTTAGCAATTCGGATATATCTTTAAAACAAGCTTCTTGGAGTTTTAATATTTTATTTATGTCTCTTTCGGCTACTGATTTATTAAAATAATAAAGGTCATAATGTTCGCTAGAGGTTTTATTCATATTTTTTTTATTCAACTTATACCTCCATTTTACTTATTATTAATATATTATTTTTTTATTATATTTTGGTGACTCGTACGGGATTTGAACCCGTGAATGCTGCCTTGAGAGGGCAGTGTGTTAAACCACTTCACCAACGAGTCGTGGCTGCCCTGGCTGGATTCGAACCAACGATGCTGGATTCAGAGTCCAGAGCCTTACCACTTGGCGACAGGGCAATAATAAATTATATATCTCTTCTTTTGAACTTTCTTCTTCTTCCTTTTTTTAATCTTCTTGTTAAATCTCCATTTAGTATAAAGTTTACAAGGTTTGGAAATTTTACT
The DNA here is from genome assembly GCA_964397275.1 of uncultured Muribaculaceae bacterium. GTDB lineage: Bacteria > Bacillota_I > Bacilli_A > RF39 > UBA660 > DAOOPL01. Next base: position 10,231 of record CAYNHX010000017.1, read on the forward strand.
TGTACCTTTTCTAAATCTTTAATTGTAACGTTTTGTCTTACTATTATTGTATAATCATTGCCTTTTGTAACTATGCAAAATATATCGTTATTTTCTTCAACAAATTTTTTTATGTTTGCAATATCTTCTTTATAAAAGCATTCACAAAGATATTCAGTACTTAATTGTTCAATAAGTTTATCAACAAATTCTAATATTTCTTCTCTTGTAAGCATTATTTTTTTATTTTGGTTATAGCATTGTTTAAATGCCATTGGTATTAGATTTTCAATATCAATGCAACACATATAAATCATCCCCTTAATCAAATATTTGTTTGTATATTATATCACATATAATAAATAAATTAAATATCAAAAGACAAGATATTTTTAATGTTTATTTATTTCAATATAAAATTAAAAAGATAGTAAGTACTATCTTTATGGTTTTAATCTACTGGGTCCTCTAAACAAGAACATTGTTTCTTTCAAAGAACCCGTTTCTAAAAGCAACATGGTTATCCTATCTACCCCCATACCAAATCCTCCGTGTGGTGGACATCCATATTTGAAAAATTCTAAATAAAATTCTACATCCTTCCCTAATCCCTTTTCTTTTGCTTGCTCACATAATGTTTCATATCTATGTTCTCTTAATGCTAAAGTAGTTGTCTCACAACCTTTCCAAATAAGATCTGCTCCTTGTGGAATACCATTTTCTCTTTTATGATAAAATGCTCTTTTTTTAGCACTAAAATCAGTAATAAACACAAATTCATGTCCGTATTTTTCCATAATATATTTTGATGCCAGCTTTTCTGATTCTGCGTTCATATCTCCTACATCTTCATAATTCATTTTGAAATCATATTTTTTTTCTAATATTTCATATAATTCCTCTAATTTAATTCTTGGAAATGGTTTTGTGGGAATAATAACATCAATATTAAATATATTTTTAATTTGTTCACCATATTTTTCTTTAACCGCAGACAATCCTGCAATAAAAAAGTCTTCTTCAAAATCCATTAGCTCTTCTAAGGTTTCAATGTAACTTATTTCAATATCAAATGATGTAAAATCAGTAGTATGCCTATATGAATTTGATTTTTCTGCTCTAAATGCGGGTGCAATTTCAAATACTTTTTCAAATCCACTACACATAGACATTTGTTTATAAAACTGAGGACTTTGTGCTAAATATGCTTTTTCATCAAAATATTTTAATTCGAAAACATCTGCTCCCGATTCGCTAGCAGCACCAATAATTTTAGGTGTGTGAATTTCTGTAAAATTATTTTTTACAACAAATTCTCTCATTGCATTAATCATACAAGTTTGGACTTTAAACATAAGAATGTTTTTTTCACTTCTTAAATCTAAAAATCTATAATTTAATCTGGTATCTAGTAATGCTGAGTTACTATCTTTATAATTTAATGGTAATTCATCTAAACATCTGCTAGTTACAATAATGTCTTTTGGTAGTATTTCCATACCATTTAGTTTTACTTTTTCATTTTTCAATAATGTTCCTATAATTTTTACTGTGCTTTCATTAGTTAAACCAGTAACTATTTCATTTAACTTCTTATTTTCATCATTCTTTTCAATTGTTACCTGTACTTTACCGGTAGTGTCTCTGATAACTAGAAATTGCACATATTGCAAATCACGAATATTATCAATAAATCCTTCAATAGTTATTTCTTTTTCAAA
>CAYNHX010000018.1:0-5019 GCA_964397275.1 uncultured Muribaculaceae bacterium
AAATTTCTTTGTAAAAACAGGAAAAACATTCAAGACAAGTAATAATGGTTTTGAAAAAGCAATATCAAGGAAAAATGGTTTAATTATGATAGCCCTTTTAGCGGCAGTACTTATGTTTTTATATGTAGACACAAGAAGTGCCAATTTAAGTGAAACTTCTGCAGAAATTGTATATGGTCAACCAATAAAAGCAATATATAATGATGCTGCATATGTAATAGAGGGATTGCCTAAAACAGTAGACATTACTTTAATAGGAACAAGATCAGAACTATATTTGGCAAAACAATTACCTATGAATGATATAGAAATAGACTTAAGGGACTTAAAACCAGGAGTACATAAAGTAAATTTAAAATATAAAAAAGCAACTAATAGTATTGATTATAAATTAGACCCATCTGTAGCAACTATAATAATATATGATAAAGTGTCAACACTAAAAACAATAAATACTGAAGTAATTAATAAAGATAAAGTAGATTCTAAATTAATAATTAATGATGTTAAATTAGAAAGAGATAACGTATATGTTAAAGGAAATGAAGAAACAATTAACAAAGTAGCATCTATAAAAGCATTAATTAATCTATCGAATATTGTAGAACAATCACCAGGTGAGCAAGTAATGAAAGATATTAAATTAGTAGCATATGATAGTGATGGTAAAGTAATAAAAGTTGAAATAGTACCATCAAAAATTAATGCAAACATAACTATTACATCTCCAAGTAAGATAGTACCAATAAAAGTTATACCAACAGGTAATATTGTATTTGGTAAAGCAATTAGTAAAATTACAACAGATGTAACAACTGTAACCATTTATGGTAAACAAAACATATTAGATAATATAAAATCAATATCAGTTAATATAGATGTATCGGGAATAAAAGATGATAAGGATTATAATATGAATATTACTAAACCAGTAGGTATAAATAGTATATCCGCAAAAAGAGTTAATATAAAAGTATCTCTTGGTGAAGAAATATCTAAAGAAATTGATAATTTACAATTAGAATATATTAATCTTGCAGATGGATATTCTGTACAAGCAGTTGGCGAAGCAAATACAAAGGTGTCTATTATAGTTAAAGGTGTATCAGATGTAATTAATTCACTAGATACTACAAAAATAAGAGCATATGTTGACTTGAAAGACTTACAAGTTGGAGTACAAGATATAACTGTAAAAGTAGATGGGGAAGATGTAAGATTGAAATATATTCCAAAAGTAACAAAAGTAACATTAAAAATAGGAAAAAAATAGAGTTTTAATTGACAAATATATATAAATCTAGTAAAATCAATTGCGGTACATTCATTTAGCCCCACATGAGTTTATTCTGGGAAAATAAACTTATTAAGGAAAGGAAAAAACAAAATGACAACATTTATGGCAAATAGTTCTAATGTAGTACGTAAATGGTATGTTATTGACGCAGCAGGTAAACCATTAGGTCGTGTTGCTACAAAAGCTGCTACTGTATTAAAAGGTAAGCATAAAGCAACATTTACACCTCATGTAGACTGTGGAGATAACGTAATAATTATTAATGCACAAAAAGTAGAACTAACAGGAAATAAATTAAATAACAAAATTTACTATACTCATAGTAGATATACTGGCGGTTTAAGAGAAAGAACAGCAAAAGTTATGAGAGAAAATTATCCAGTAGAAATGGTGGAAAAAGCTGTAAAAGGCATGCTACCAAATGGAAGATTGGGAAGACAAATGTATAAGAAATTATTTGTTTATGCCGATGAAAATCACAAACAAGAGGCTCAAAAACCAGAGAAATTGGAGATTAAGTAATGGAAAAGATTTATATAGGGACGGGTCATCGTAAAGCTTCTATCGCAAGAGTTACAATGAAACCTGGTAAAGGAAAAATAACTGTTAATGGTAAAGATGTTAATGAATATTTGCCTTTTAAGACATTAGTTATGGATTTAATGCAACCAATAGATGCAGTAAATATGCATGAAAAGTTTGATATAGAAGTTAAGGTAACTGGTGGTGGATTTTCAGGTCAAACTGGAGCAATAAGACACGGTATAACAAAAGCATTATTAGAGTATGATAAAAATACAGATCCAAATTCAGAAACATCATTTCGTAAGATACTAAAAGCCAAAGGATTTATAACTAGAGATGCTAGAATTAAAGAACGTAAAAAATACGGCCTTAAAAAAGCAAGAAAAGCATCACAATTTAGTAAACGTTAAAAAATAAACTATAAGTTTATTTTTTTATTTTCTATATGTTATAATATAAAAGAAAGAGGGATAATAATGAATGAAATGAGTAAAAATTATGAACTTAGTTTAATTACTAATTTACCTGTAGGAGACTACGCAAATACTAGAAAAAAGGTAATTGCAAAAGCATCACTAGTACAAAAGATTTGTGAAATAATTGATAATTACGATTATACTAAAATTTTAAGTGATATTATTGTTCTAAAAGAGGGAGAGGAACTATATACGCCTATTCTTGCAAATAAAGAATTAGGATTATTAGAAGATTATTTATCTGATTATAGAGATATTTATGAATTGCTAAAAAATTATCCAAAATCAAATGAACTTGTCAAAATGGTGCAAAGTAAAAAACCAAAAACTAAATAATATTTAGTTTTTTATTTATAATTATTAAAATTATGTTATAATTTATACTAGGTGATATCGTGAATAAAAAGGTGTTTAAAACATTAGAGGAACAAATAGAAATATTAAAAAGAAAAGGCTTAATTATTACAGATGAAGACTTTTCAAAAGACATATTATATAGAGAAAATTTCTTCTTTATTAATGGGTATAGATATATATTTTTGAAGTCATTAAAAGACAAGACGTTTTTAGATAAGGTTACTTTCGAAGAACTGTATGCTGTATTTCAATTTGACAGAGCATTTAGAAATATTATGTTTAAAAATTTATTGATCGTAGAAAATAATTTAAAATCAATAATATCTTACGAGTTGTCTAAAAGATATGGTGTTACAGAAAAAGAATATTTAAATTCCAATAATTTTACTAGTGACAGTATGAAAATAAGACAAGTAAATGATGTTTTAAATAAAATAAGAAGGCAAATAAAAGTAAATGGCAGACAACATTCTGCAACACTACATTACATGAGTAATTATGGATATATACCACTATGGGTGCTTGTAAAAGTATTGTCATTTGGTATGATAAATGAATTATATAATATATTAAAATCTAATGATCAAACAGAAATAGCAAATATATATAATCTAGATTCAGAAACATTTGGACTTTATATATCAATGCTTTCAAATTATAGAAATTTATGTGCACATGAAGATATATTATATGATCATAAGACTCAAAGAAGCATTGATGATACAAAGTATCATAGAGAGTTAAATATTGAAACGTTAAATGATGAATATATATATGGTAAGAATGATTTATTTGCAGTAGTTATTATGTTAAAATATATGTTAAAAGATAGAGATTTTAGAAATATTATAAATGAAATAAGTTACGAGTTGGATACACTAGATGGCAAAGTAGAAAGTATCCCTCAAAATAAAATATTAGACAGAATGGGATTTCCAGAAAATTGGAAACAAATATTAAATGTTAAATAGGAGGAAACAATGAATAATTATAAATTTACAGAATATAAACCAATAAAGAAAAAGAAGAACAAACTACCCATAATAATAATTATAATCATAATTATTTGTGCTGTAGGATATTATGCATATGTGCAATTTAGTCCTCAAATAAATCAGTTTTTAAACAGTAAACAAGGAGCAAATAGTACAACATATATTAATAAAACTCAAACACTTGAAGTAGAAGCAGAAGATCAAATGACAAAAGCTATTGAAAAAGTATATGATGCAGTAATGTGTATAGAAGTATATGATAAAAATGGAAGTTTATCTAGTACAGGTACTGGTTTCGTATATAAAAAAGGTAGTAAATATGGATATGTAGTAACAAATAGCCATGTTGTTAATGGTGGTTCAAGTATAAAAGGGTTGTTATCAAATAATAAAGCTATTGATTTAACTTTGATATCATCAGATACAGTACTTGATCTAGCAGTATTAAAAATGTCAGAAAAAGATGTATTAAAGGTTGCTACACTAGGTAGTAGCGAACCCATGAAATTAGGAAATACAGTAATAGCAATTGGAGCTCCAATGGGTAGCACTTATGCTGGTACTGTAACAAGAGGAATATTAGCAGGAAAAGACAGAATGGTAGGGACAAGTACTACTAATTCTACTAGTGCAGATTATATTGTAAAGGTAATACAAACAGATGCAGCAATAAACCCGGGTAATAGTGGAGGTCCACTTGTAAACTTAGCAGGAGAAGTAATAGGTATTACATCATTAAAACTAGTTGATACAAATATAGAAGGAATGGGATTTGCCATACCAATGGAAGATGTAATAAAATATATACAAAAACTTGAGAATAATCAGGAAATACTAAGACCGGTATTTGGAGTAAACCTATTTGATATAACATATAAAGACTATGTAAGTATGTATTACGGTATTAATATAGATAGTAGTATTAAATCAGGCGTAATTGTTCAATCAGTAGAGACAAATTATCCAGCAGCCCTTGCAGGTATTAAAAAGGGAGATGTAATAACAAAGATAAATGGTATAAACATAGATACAGTAGCAGATTTTAGATATAACTTATATAAATATGATGTAGGAGAAAAAGTAATAATCACTTATATTAGAGGCAAAACAACAAAAACAGCAGAAGCAACATTATCTGCATCAAAGTAAACACCAAAAGAGTTGTAAAGCAAATAACTATATTATAATAAAAAAATAAATAACATAAATATTATTGTTTTTAAATAGTATTTATGTTATTATTTTATACATAGGGGCATAATTCAATGGTAGAATGACGGTCTCCAAATTGATGCACCTGGTCATAAAAATATCAATAATGACTGTCATTATTGATAAAAATTAAGATCATCTAAAACCCTTGTTTTAA
>CAYNHX010000018.1:5029-6779 GCA_964397275.1 uncultured Muribaculaceae bacterium
GTGGGTTCAACTCCTACTGCCCCTGCCATGAGAATACAATCGAACTAAAATGGTTCGTTAAGATAAATTTGGTACGATGTAGTGCTAAGAGTTTGTTTAAAGTAAGGAGTAGAAAAGTGAATGAATTTCAATTTAAAAATTTTATGTATATATGCAAGAAAAAAGCTATGAATTTGCACTTTTTAGATTCTAACGTCATGAATATATTGTTACTTACTTATAAATCAAATAATGGTGAAAAAGTAAATAGTTATAGCTCAGTAGTATATAGAAATGCCAGAATCGTTGAGGAGATGAATTTGGGTGTTTGTATTACCATGACATGTTATTTAAAAAAAATAACTGAGGAAATGAATGTTGAAGAGGTATATTTAATGGAATCATTTAATTCACATTGGCCTAATACGGTGTTGTTATACAAAAAAGGGGCTGAATATTTGGTATGTGATTTAGCACAACAAGTAAGGGTATATGAACAACTGAATAGATTTTTAGGTGAATATCTGGCAGTTTCAGATCAAATCCCGAAGCAAAAAACAGAACTACTTCAAGAAATTGAAAAAGTTAAATCAATTGACTACATTTCTCAATCATTAAAAGAATACTTTAAACAGTACCCAGAAGAAACGTGTCAAGTATTATATCACAATAATAATGAAGACTTGGATTATGATGATGTTCCAAGAATCTCAATAAAACAATTTTTATTACAAAATAAAGTTGAAAATGATATTATTAAAAAATAATTTAAAATTTTGAGATGTAGTCAAACTATGCTGCCAAATATAAGTAATTAGAACTTGATATGAAAATATCAAGTTTTTTGTTATAATTTATATGGGTGATTAGATGAAAAAACATATAGTAAAATTAGTTCATGGAGACTTATCATTACCAGCTTTTTTCCCAGATGGAACTTATGGTGTAGTTAAATCTGTAAATTCAAGAGACTTAATCAATATAGATGTGAGAGGAATGGTAGTTAACACTCTGCATTTAATTAATAAAATAGGGAAAAATAATATTAAATTAATAGGAGGGCTTCATAAACTTATTAATTGGGATAGACCGATAATATCGGATAGTGGTGGCTTTCAAGTCTTTTCTATGATAAAGGAAAATAAACAAAGAGGAGAAATCAGGAACAATGAAATTATTTTTAGATTAGAAGATGGAAGCAAATTAATTTTGAGTCCAGAGAAATGTATTCAAATGCAATTTGCATTAGGTAGTGATATTATAATGTGTTTAGATTATTGTACACACCCTGATGATTCTAGTGAAGTTAACAGAAAATCAGTAGAGACAACTATTCGTTGGGCTAAAAAATGTAAGGGCGAATATAATAAACAAATAAAAATGAGGAAATATTCTGAAGGTAGAAGACCTTTAATATTTGGAATAATTCAAGGTGGAAGTGATAAGAAACTACGAAAACAATGTGCTGATGAATTAATTAAAATTGGTTTTGATGGTTTTGGATTTGGAGGTTGGCCATTAGATAATGATAATAATCTTATTAGAGATATACTACAATACACGGCTGATCTTATGCCTGATAACAGTATAAAATATGCTATGGGATGGTAGCCCTGAGGGAATAGTTGAGTGCGCTAAAATGGGTTATAATTTATTCGATTGTGTTAAACCAACTAGAGAAGCAAGGCATGCTAGACTTTATATTTTCAAAGATAAAACAAATCTAGAGGGCAAGTTTTATGATTACATTAAGATTTCAGACAAAAAATAT
>CAYNHX010000018.1:6789-11495 GCA_964397275.1 uncultured Muribaculaceae bacterium
AAATATGCTAATGATATATCCTCAATTGATGATAAATGCAATTGTGATTGTTGCAAAAATTATACAAAAGCTTATTTATTTCATTTATTTAAAATAGGAGACTCACAAGCAGATAGACTAGCTACAATACATAATTTGCGTTTTTATACCGAATTAATGGAGTATATAGGAGTATATAAAAGATGAAAAATAAAGAAATAATTTATGAAGAAATAATTACATCAAAAAAATACAGTAAAATTAAACCTGATGTCATAAAAAAAATTATTGAGGAAGAATATCCAAAATATAAAAATAATAAATTATGTATAAAATCTATTAAGAATAAACTACATCAAATTCATGAGATTTTTTTAAATTGTAATTCAAATGATATTGCAAAAAAATTACTTAAAGAACAAAAATATGATGATATTTTAAGTTTACACATTTCTACTTTAGAAAGAAAGCCATTATATAATGAATTTTACAACAGAATTTTTGCTACAACAGGAATCCCTAAATCTATATTAGATTTGGCTTGTGGGTATAATCCGTTTTCAATAAAATACATGAATTTAAATAAAGATTTTGAATACTATGCTTATGATATAAATGAAGAAACAAATGAATTATTAAATGACTTTTTTAAATCAAATAACTATCAGGGAATAGCAAAAACATTTGACTTGGCGGAGGCTGTTCCTCAAGAAAAAACTGACATTGCCCTCGTTTTAAAATTTCTTCCTTTAATTGAGCAACAAAATAAAGGATTTACATTAAAATTTCTAAAATCAATTAAATCAAAATACCTCGTTGTATCATTTCCTACTAAAACTGTTTCAGGCAAAGTGGTTGGAATGATTCCTAATTATACTAATAACTTCTTAGATTTGATTAAAACCGATTTTAAAATTATAGATAAGATTTTATTTACTAACGAATTAGTATTTATTATTGAGGAGAATTGATATGGGAAATTTGTATATAATAGCTACCCCGATTGGAAATTTAGGAGATATGACACCTAGAGCCGTGGAAATATTGAAAGTGGTTGATTTTATTGCAGTTGAAGATACAAGACAAACTATAAAACTATTAAATGTTTTTGACATAAAAAAACCAATGATTTCTTATCATAAGTTTAACGAACAGAAAAGAAGCGAAAGTATTTTAGACAAAATCGAAAGTGGTCAAAACGTTGCTTTGGTTTCTGATGCAGGAACTCCCTGCATCTCGGATCCTGGTTATATTTTGGTTAAAGAAGCAAAAGAAATGGGTATTACAGTTATAGGTATTCCGGGATCATGTGCTTTGATTAATGCTTTAGCTATTTCAGGCATATCAACACACAATTTCGTTTTTATGGGTTTTCTGTCAACTGATAATAATAGATTGCGAGAAGAGATTAATAAAATTCATAAGAGTGAGATCAATACTTTTTTTTTTACGAGTCTCCTAGGAGAATAGTAAAATTAATTAACAAATTACAAATTGAGTTCCCAGAAAGTACTGTATCTATTTGCTCGGACATGACAAAAAAATTTGAGCGCTCTTTTTTTGGAAGAATAGATAAGGTATATAATCAAATAAAAAATGATGAAAATATTGAAAAAGGGGAATACACAATTATATTTCAGAAAAAAGAAGAGACGATAGTTTCTAATGACAAGAGAAGTTTGGAGTCAAAAATAGTGGACACGATGATCAAAAGAAAATGCACTGTAAAAGAAGCTGTAAATCTTATTAATAGTGAAGAGCAAAATATTAGTAAAACAGAAATTTATAATGCAGGATTGAACTTAAAAAAATTATTTGATAAAAATTAAAATTTTGGTTATTAACCATTCAGCCTTACAAATTGTTAAACAATATAGATTTGACAATCTATCATGTAAAGAGAATTGTAGTAATAAACAAAAATTTATGTTTTTATATTTTATTAAATCCCCAACCGCTTTCCCCCACACCCCTTGCGTTTGTGGATTTTTTTCTTTTTAAACTAAGATAACATCTACATATAGAAAAATAATTCTTAAAAACTTAGGGCAAGCGGCGCATCCACCGCGATTTTTTTGTTTTCGCAGTGAAAATTAATATAAAATAATTCCCCTAAATATTGAAATCTGCACACAAAAGAATTATAATAAAATTACAATTTATTTAGGTAGGGACCATGACTCCAAAACCGTTAATGTGGGTTCAACTCCTACTGCCCCTGCCATAAAGAACGCAAAAGAGGCTCCAAACATTTGGACCTCTTTTTATTTTATAGTTAAGGTGGAGATATATATGTATGAAAAAATTAAAAGCGACCCATATATTATTAATATTTATAATGAAATTTCAAAATATGAAGACGAAAATAAAGGGTGGGCTCATCATAATTTAGACCATGTATTAAATGTTGTTAAAATGGTAGAACAAATATTACAAAGTTTAAACTATGACAAAGAATTTATTGAAGAAGCAAAGATTGCAGCTTTATTACATGATTTGGGATGTATTGAAGGAAAAGATAATCATCCACATAGAAGTCACTTAATGGCTAAAAATTACCTTGAAAAAAATAATTTTATCTTGAAAAATAAAAATTTAGTTCTTGAAGCAATAAGAAGTCATAGTGATGGATTTGAAACAGATAACATAATGTCTTTAGTTTTAATTTTATGTGATAAGTTGGATATTAAAAAGAATAGAGTCGCAAAAACAGGATACTCGGTAGATGGTATGAAAGAGATGCAATATATTAATGACATACTTATTAACATAGAAAATATGACAATAAAAATTGAATTTGTTACTAATCCTAGAATTAACAAAACAGCTCTTGAGAATTTTTACTTTATTCCCAAAGTATTTAAAATTATTTATGCTTTTTCAGAAAAATTAAAAATGAATAATATTATTTTATTTAATGGTAAGCCATGGACACTACCAAGCCAACAAAGTGACAATTAAAAATTCGGGAATTCCCTTTGATTTCATGCCAATTTGTAATGGTAAAAACATCATATATTTTGTAAAAAAGGTTGTTAATAAAAAGAAGAAGTGGTATATTTTAATACTACTTTTTATGTTATAATATTGTTGTTGAGGTAAAGATAATATGAATAAAATAAAAATATTAAAAAACGGACCTTATTTGATAACCGGCAATATTCCTCTTAGTGAATTTATTATTTTGCCTACTGAAAATGGTAACATATATAAAAAAGGTAGATCTTTTTCGAAAAAAAAAGATTATGCATTATGTCGCTGTGGCAAATCAAAAAATATGCCTTTTTGTGATGGCTCTCACCAGAGCACTAATTTTGATGGTACTTTAACAGCATCTAAAGATTTAATATCCAAACATGCTAAAAAATATGATGGAGACAATTACATTTTAGAAGATTCAGAAGTTTTGTGTGCTTTTGCAAGGTTTTGTCATAATAAGAATGATAACATTTGGAATTTAATTGAAACATCAAAAAATAAAGAAGATGAAAATATTATTATAGAAATGGCACATAATTGTCCTTCTGGAAGATTGGTAATAGTAAATAAGAAAACAAAAACAGAAATTGAACCTAAGTTAAAAAAATCTATTGTATTATTACAAGACCCATCTAAAAAATGTAGTGGTCCTTTTTGGGTAAGAGGAGGAGTACTTATTGAAGATGAAAACGGTACTAAATATCCAATAAGAAATAGAGTTACACTTTGTAGGTGTGGTCATTCTAGTAATAAACCTTTCTGTGATGCGAGTCACGTAGATAATGCGTTTAATGACGGGAAAGTGGAATAATAAATATATTTTGTTCGCTATTTATTCAGATAATATAACTATTAATTAAAAGATCACATAATACGATTGTATATATATAAAAACTATATTTTCATAATACAATATATTTAAAGGAGAAATTTTATGAAATTATCTTATAAAGAATTACTTGAAGCACAATTAAAATATGGCACAACGAAAGAAGATATATTAAAAGAATCGGGATTTAAAAATATATTACCAAATGTTGTTATAGCACCTTGGTGGGAAGTAAATATATTTAATAATTATGGGTTTAAAATAAATAAAATAAATGAGAAAATATATAATTTATCAAAGGATAATATTGAGTTCTCATTTATTCAAGTAAAACAAGTGGGAGCTCCAGCAATTATTGAAGAAGTACTTAGTTTAGGAACTTCAAAATGTAAAAATCTTGTTTTTATCGGATCAGCAGGGTCTTTATCAAAAGAAATAAATATTGGAGATATTATTCTTCCTAAATCATCGATATGTGGGGATGGGGCATCAAGATATTTAAATAAAGATCTTGACGATGATTTTAGTAAAAAAGAATTTCCCAATAAAGAATTAATAGAGCGATTATTAGAATCTGCAACAAATGTAAAACATAATTTAGATATTAAAGTATTTAATGCAACTAACTTTAGTGTTGACACTGTATTTGCTCAATTTCCTCATATTGATAAAATAGTAAATATGGGTGCAGAAACAATAGAAATGGAGACATATAGTTTTTTTAAAGCATGTAATGTAGTTGGAATAAAATCATCAGCAATACTTTGTATTTCTGATAATACTATTGTAAAAAAATCACTATACAGTGGTAGAACTGAAGAAGAAAACATACTTAGAAAAAAAGTAAGAAGTGAAATTGTTCCAAAAATAATAATAAATTTATTTAAAAAAAATAATTAATAAAAAAGACTATTTACTA
>CAYNHX010000019.1:0-7950 GCA_964397275.1 uncultured Muribaculaceae bacterium
AGATGATGCTGAAGTAGATATTGCACATGCTTCTCCATCAAATCTAATATCTTTAATAATATTATCTTCTACTTTAATAATAAAATCTATATTGTCTATACATGATTCATTATTCATATTTATTTTTTTATAATTCTTATCCTTAATTAAACCTTTATTAAAAGGATTTTCATAATTATCAAGTATTATATCTCTTCTTATATTACTATTCATATTTACTCCTATAAAGATTCTTTTAATATGTTTTTATTATCTAAAGCCCTTACTAATTTATCTATATCTTTTTTTGTGTTATATATTCCCAAACTTATTCTACACGTGTTTTTATCAGTAATTATTTCATGTAATAATTTAGTACAATGTGATCCTGCTCTTATACAAATATTCTTTTTATCTAAATATACTGCTACATCCTGGCAAAAAACTTTATCAACATTAAAAGTTACTATGCCTGTTTCTTCATTAATATTATATATTTTTATATTATTTAGTTTTATTAATTTATCTACTAAATACTTTCTTAATTCTTTTTCATAATAAGATATATTTTCAATACCTATTTTGTTTATATACTTAATTGCAGAATTAAATCCTATTATTCCCGATATATTTTGTGTACCTGCTTCAAGTAGTATTGGCATATCTTTATATTTAATATCCATATTACTATCATATGATGCATTCATATCGCCCCCGTATTTATATGGTGCAATTTTATTAAACAAATTTGATTTACAATAAAGTACTCCTACTCCTGTTGGTCCATACATTTTATGAGCAGAAAATGCTAAGAAATCTATGTTAAACTCTTTTATATTTACTTTAATATGACTAATACTTTGTGCTGCATCAATAAGTGTGTATATATTATTCTTATTACAATAATTACCAATCTCTTTTACTGGTCTTATATCTCCAAGCACATTAGTAATATGAGCTATTGCTACTAACTTGGTTTTACTAGTTATCTTCTTTTTTATATTATTAAGAGTAACGTGATTATTTTTATCTAAGTCAATATATTTAATCACTAATTTGTTTTTTTTAGCAAGTTCAAATAATGGTAATAATAATGATGAATGCTCTGCTTTAGTTGTTAATATTTCATCACCTTGTTTTAATACATTTGATAAGAATGAAGTGGCAACAATATTAACCCCTTCTGTTGTTCCACTTGTAAATACTATTTCATTCTTATTGCAATTAATAAATTTACTAACTTCTTTTCTGGTATTATCAATTAAATCATCAACTATATGGCTTATTTTATAATCTCCTCTGTGTGCATTAGCAGAATATTTAGTATAGTAATCATTCATTGACTTTAATACTGAATTTGGTTTAAATGTAGTTGCAGCGTTATCTAAATATATTATATTATTATTTAACATTTTAAAATCTTTTTTAATATTCATATTTTCACTTCCCATTTATTATATTTAATATTCTATTTTTATTTTCAATATCAATATTAAAATTTGATATTAGAAATCCTTTTATCATTAATTTATAGCATTCTTTTTTAGGTATACCTCTTGATTCTAAATAGAATATATCATCTTTATTAAATTCACCAATATACGCACTATGCTTTGCGTTTGAATCATATTCATTAATAATTAATTTTGGATTAATTATTCCACTTGATACATCATCCATAGTAATTATTTTACTGTCTTGATTAGAACTTGAATTGCTATTTCCTTTTTCTATTTGAGTTTCAATATCAAAGACCAACTTGCCTTTTTTTATTGTAATACCTTTACTAATTATATTGCTAAATGTACACTTGTTATTATGATTAACTTTGACTTTAATTTCTTGAAAATTATTTGATATTGATGATATCACTATTTCTGCTTTTGAATTTTCACCATTTAAATTAATTTCTATATTATTATTAATTATATTTTTATTACAGAATCTATTTAATATTAATTTTGAATTCTTATCTAAATTAATAATTGTTTTACTATTATTATTTGTATTAATAAACTCAAATAAGTTTAGTGATGCATTCTCTTTAATATTTATTTTAATATTATTGCTATTATCATAAAATAAAGACATGTCTTTTTTATCATTAATATTATAGGTTTTCATTAGTATCTATTCCTTTAATATATTTATAACCATCTTTTTCTATTTGAGTAGCTAATTTTAAATCTCCACTTTTTACGATTTTACCATTTAACATTATATGTACAAAATCTGGTTTTAAATATTTAAGTATGTCTGTATGATGAGTTACTATTAGTAATGCTGTGTCTTTATTTTTTTCTTTGTATTTTTTTATGTTTTCACCTACTAATTTTAAACTATCAATGTCCAATCCAGAATCAATTTCATCTAATAATATTAATTTTGGTTCTAATATTTTTAACTGCAATATTTCATTTTTCTTTTTTTCTCCACCTGAAAATCCTTTGTTAATAGAACGATGTATCATCGATTCTTGCATATTTAAATCTTCTGTATACGTATCTATTTGTTTGATAAAATCATATAAATTAGTTATCTTATTGTTTTTTATATTTAATGCCGTTCTTAAAAAATCAGAGTTAGTTATGCCCTCTATTTCTGTTGGATGCTGCATTGCTAAGAATATTCCTTCTTTTGCTCTTTCATCTACTTTTAATTTTAGTAGATTCTTTTTATTATAAGTAATACCCCCACTTAGCACCTTATATTCTGGATCTCCCATTATTACTTTATTTAAAGTGCTTTTCCCAGATCCATTAGGTCCCATAATAACATGAGTTTCTCCTTTATTAATATCTAATGAGAAATTATTAAGTACTACTTTATTTTCTATTTTTATATTAAGGTTTTTAATATTAAGCATTTTTCTCACCCCATAATAAGTATTTTAACATTTTTTTAACATATTTTGTAAAAAATGTTAAAATATTAAATGAGGTGATAATATGAATTGTATTTTTTGTAAAATAGTAAATAACGAAATGCCTTGTTATAAAGTATATGAAGATGAGAACGTGCTTGCATTTTTGGATATTAAACCAAGTACTAATGGTCATACAGTTGTTATACCTAAAAAACATGTTAAGGATATATTTGATATAGATGACTATACATTATTAGAAATAAATAGTGCTGCAAAGAAAGTTGCAAAGATATTGGAAGAAAAATTATCTTTTGATGGATTTACAATAAGTCAAAATAATGGATTTGTACAAGATATTAAACATTATCATATACATGTAAAACCAAAATATAAAAATGAACAAAAAATAATTGATGTTAAAGATATATTTAGCAAAATAATAAATTAACATTGTTATTTTTTAGTTATTTTGTTATTATAAATTATGGAGGAAATATGAAAAAGGAAAATAAAAAAAATGTAAAAAAAATTGAAAAGAATAAAAAAGAAAAAGTAATAGAAATTAAAAAGACTAATGTTAAAAAAAATAGAATAAAATTTTTTATATCTAGTCTTACTATTGAACAAATTATGATGATAGGATTTGGTTTAATAATAATTATGCTTGTTATAATTTCTATAGTTAGTAATATCAGACCAAAAATAAAGAATGGTGATGAAATATTATTTAAAGCCGGTGGTAAGGAAATAACTGCAAATGAGTTTTACAATGATTTGAGTTCAAAATATGGTAAAGATTTATTAATAAATATGATTGATAATACAATATTAAATAAATTATATAAGACAACTGATGAAATGAAGCAATCTGCAGAAGCAAGTATTACACAATATAAAAGTACTTATGGCAATCAATTTGAGGATTTTCTATCATATAATGGTATAGCTAGCGAAGAAGATTTTAAGACATTATTAATTAAAGATGCTAAAGTTACAAAAGTAGTAGATAAATATATTAAAAATATAATTAAAGAAGAAGAAATGAAAAGTTATTACGAAGAAAGTATATTTGGAGATATAAAAGCTAGTCATATATTAATAAAATTTACAACTACTGATAAATCTACAGATGATGAAGTTAAAGCTGATCAAGCAAGAGCAATTGTAAAAGCAAAAGAAGTTATTGAAAAATTAAAAGGTGGTGCAAAGTTTGCAGATCTTGCTAAAGAATATTCAGAAGATACATCTAATGCATCTAATGGTGGAGATTTAGGTTACTTTAATTCAGGTACTATGGAGGCGCCTTTTGAACAAGCAGCATTAAAATTAAGTGTTAATGAATATACAAAGGAACCTGTTAAGACTTCTTATGGTTATCATATAATAGTTAAGACTGCTCAAAAAGAAAAACCAACATATGCTAAATCAAAAGAAACTATTATTGAAAAATTAGTAACTCAATATAAAAGCAGTGATACAAAAATCACATATAAAGCTTTAATTGATATGAGAAAAAATAATAAGCTGAAAATTTATGATAGCAAATTGAAAAAAGCATATGATAAGTATATTAATGAATTATTAAATACAGATACACAAACAACTACACTATCACAATCATAAAAAGGATTATTAATAATCCTTTTTTATTTTGCTTAAATCGTCTATGCTAAATCCTTTTTGATATAATTTGTTTCTAATAAAATTTTCTAAATATTCTTCTTTATATTTCTTTTTATATTTTTTATGTAATCTGTCATATTCTTTGTTAACATATTCAATATTAGGTGTTATATCAATGCCTTCCAATTTTAATATTATTTTCTCTTTTGAATAACCCAAATTAACAAAATAATTTAAAGCTTTTGCTTTTAGTATTGAGCTTGATTTTTTATTATTTAATTTAAAGTATTTATTTATTAAGTTATCCAATTTTTCATCAAATAAGTTATTATTTACATCTTCAAAAACTTCAGAAATAATTTCTTCTTTGATACCCTTATCAAATAAATATTTTTTGATTTTATATGGTCCAAAATTGCTAGTATTAACCCTGTCATTTAAAAAACTTTTTGCATAACTAAAATCATTAATATAATTTTTTTTCATTAAGACTTTAATTACTTCATCGACTAAATTTGGATCATATCCTTTTTTTATTAAATAATCTTCTAATTCTTTTTTGCTTCTTAACATTTTAGAAATATAATTATATGCTAAAGAATATATACTTGCTTTATAATTTTCTTTTACCAGTTTTTCTAGCTTTTCTTTCGTAAGCTCTTTATTTAATAATAAATTATTATTTACAATTACATCTTCATAGAATATTTGAGTCTCACCATTATCAATAAATATTTTATATTTACCAATGCCTATTTTTTTAAATTTTGTTATTTTCATATATGCCTCATACGATATGTATTAAGCCTTCTGATACTTCTTCTAGTGCTCTGCCTAGACTCTTTTCACTTTTATATTCATTTGCCTTTTTTTGTAAATGACCTGTTTTATTAATTTGTTTACTTCTCCTACTTACAATATGAACCAAAACATATTTTGAAGGTACCTTTGTTAATAATTTGTCAATTGATGGAAAATTCATAAAATCCCTCCTTTATTTTAATGTAACATCTTTTTAAAGATAAAAAATAAATAAGTGTAAATATTTTACACTTATTTACGTTTTTGTGCTTTTTTACTTTTAATTAGTCCAATAATAAAGTCATATAATTCTTGTTCTTTAATATCTATCTCTTCTATATTTGGTATTTGATCTTCAGTCTTGTTAAAATATTTTAAACTGTCTTTATTCACGATATACTCACAAAATCTAAGACTTTTATCAATTACTTGTTCTTCAGAAAAATTAACTTTTTGTTTTAAATATTCTTTAAAAAAATCAAATACTATTTTTTGTATTTCAACAACGTTATTATCTAGATTACTATCTTCAATTAATTTTAAGAATTTTTCAGCATTTCCATATTTACTCAGTTCTTTTCTTAACCCATCGACGTTATTGTTCGCTATATATAATAAAATACTTTTATATGATACCATTGTTTCAATTTGAAAGAGAATCATTCTTTCAAAAATATAATCCGGTTTATCTCCTTTAAATTTTTCTGAAAAATCATATGCTGCTATTTGTAAAAAACTTTTGCTCATTTTTTCACCTATATGTATTATACCACTAAAATGGTAATTTCGTATTACTATTTTTAAACATCTTTAACATCTTCTTCATTTGTTCAAATTGATTTAATACTTTGTTTATATCTTCAACCTTTGTTCCAGAACCATTAGCTATTCTTATTTTTCTGCTTGCTTTTATTATTTCTGGTTTTTTTCTTTCTTTTTTTGTCATTGAACTTATTATTGCTTCAATTTTATTTATTAATTTTGGATCAACAGATACATTATTTAGACCAAGTTTAGATGCTCCTGGTAATAATTTTATTATATTTTCAAGTGGGCCCATTTTTTTAATTTGTTTTAATTGACTTAAAAAGTCATCTAAGTCCATTTCTCCTTTTTGTAGTTTTTTTGCTGTTTTCTCTGCTTCTTCTTTATCTATAACTTCTTCTGCTTTTTCAATAATAGATAATATATCTCCGCTTCCTAAAATTCTATTAACCATTCTTTCTTTATCAAAAAAAGAAATTCCATCAATTTTTTCACTTGTACCTACATATTTTATTGGAATATTTGTTATATGTTTAACAGAAAGAGCAACTCCCCCTTTTGTATTGCCATCCATTTTTGTTAAAATGGTTCCTGTTAGTTTTAACTTTTCATTGAATCCATTTATAACATTTATTGCATCTTGGCCAATCATTGCATCAATTACAAGTAATATTTCAGTTGGATTTGATACGTTAACTATATCGGTTAATTCATTCATTAACTTTTCATCAATATGTAGACGCCCCGCTGTATCTATGATAATGGTGTCATAATCATTTGCTTTTGCATATTTTATAGCATTTTCAACTATTTCAACAGGTTTTTGATTTTCACTATATACATATATATTTAATTCTTTACCAAGTGTTGTTAATTGATCAATTGCTGCAGGACGATATATATCTGCTGCTACAAACATTGGCTTTTTATTATTCTTTTTCTTTAATATATTACCAATTTTGGCAACTGTTGTTGTTTTGCCAGAACCTTGTAAACCAACAAGCATAATTATCAAAGGATTTGCTTTTATATTAATATCATTATCTTCATTACCTAATATTAATAATAATTCCTCTTTTAATATTTTTAAAAACACTTCTGCTGGTTTTAAACTTAATTTTACTTCTTCTCCCAAAGCTTTTTCTTTTACACTATCAGTAAATTCTTTTACTACTTTATAATTAACATCTGCTTCTAAAAGAGCTAATCTTACACTTCTAACAATATCATTAATATTGTTTTCAGTAATCTTACCTTCACCTTTAATATTTTTAATAATCTTTTCTATTTTTTCGGTTAAATTTTCAAACATTTATATCACCATTTAAATTATAACAAAAATAACACTTTTTAAAAAGTGTTATTTATATTAATGCTGCAACAAATGCCAAAATAAATGCTACAAATACTGCTATTAGTATTCCAAAATCAGTTAATATATCAAATACTGCTGTATCTGATATTTTAAAAGAGTCTTTATAATTACTAAATATTTTTGTTTTTTGTTTTTTGTTTTTTGTTTTTCTTGCCATTTTATCACCTTTTTACTCTATAAACTAATTATATCAAAAAAAAAATATTTTACTAGTGTTTTATATATTTTTTAATATTTCTTTTACGGTTTTTTCATCCAAAGTATTTTTTAAAAGTTTTTTGATGTTTTCACTTTTTTTATATAATTTAAGTTTTTCTTCATAAAATAATAGCTTTTTACATATTGAGTTAACCATTTTACTTATTGCATTTCTACTAACTTTTTCATTTTCGCTTATTTCACTAAGTGTAAAATTATTAAAATAGTAGCTTTCAAAATATTTTGATTGTTTTTCTGTTAATAAAGATCCATATATATCATATAGTATAATTAAATAATTTCTATCCATATTAAAATACTCCTTTAAATAATCCATATATAT
>CAYNHX010000019.1:7960-11457 GCA_964397275.1 uncultured Muribaculaceae bacterium
GTAATAGTCCTGAAAATAAGATTTTTGAGTCTCTGTTAGCAATTCAGAATAATAATCAAAAAGTTCAGTGTAATATAAAATATTTTCCATTATATCATATCCTTAAATAATCCATATATATATTCTTCAATATCAAATGGATATAAGTCTTCTAGTCTTTCTCCAATTCCAATATACTTTACTGGTATTTTTGTTTCAGCTTTTATAGCTATTACTATACCCCCTTTTGCTGTTCCGTCTAGCTTTGTTAGTATAATGCCTGTAATATTTGTTACTTCTTGAAATTTTTTAGCTTGATCTATTCCATTTTGGCCAGTTGTTGCATCAATTATCAAAAGTGTTTCATGTGGTGCATTATCAATTAATTTTTCACATACCTTATTAATTTTTGATAGCTCATTCATTAAATTTATTTTATTTTGAAGTCGTCCAGCTGTGTCTACTAATACATAGTCATAGCTTTCATTTTTTGCTTTTTCTATAGCTTTATATATTACACTTGCTGGATCTGATGAATTTACATCACTAAAAACATCACAATTGCATTTTTTACCCCACTCTTCTAATTGTTCAATTGCTCCTGCTCTAAAGGTATCCGCTGCCACTAAAAGTACTTTTTTGTTGTTTAATTTAAATCTATTACCAAATTTAGCAATTGTTGTTGTTTTTCCAACACCATTTACTCCAATGAATAAAATTACTGTTGGACCATCGCTATTCTCTATTATTTTATTTGAAATTATATCATTATCTACATATGAAATAAATAATTCATCTACAATTATTTCATTTAATAAACTTGGATTTGTAATTTTTTCATTAAGTATTCTTTCTTGTATTTTATCAATAAATTTCATAACAGTTGATATTCCAATATCTGCATTTATTAATATTTCCTCTAATTCATTAATATAATTTTGGTTTATTTCTTCATATTTTTTTGATAACTTTGCAAGTTTATTTGCAAAGTCTTCTCTTGTTTTTGACAAACCTTTTTCATATTCTTGTTTTGCAAACACATTTTTTAATTTAGAAAATATTCCCATTTAAATCACCTACAAAATATTTTACCATATATATAAATTATTTGCTAATACATTGGACAATTTGTTAAAAAGTGATATAATATCTCTTGTTGATATTCTTAAAATTAACTTGAAAGGAGAATTATGGAGAATAAATTGGATACTAAGGTTTTTGCCTTAGGTGGGCTTGGTGAAATTGGTAAGAATATGTACTGTATTATGCATAATAATGAACTTATCATTATTGATTGTGGTGTAATGTTTCCTGCTGATGAACTTCTTGGAATAGATTATGTTATTCCAGATTACTCATTTTTAAAGAAAAACGAAGATAAAATTAAAGCATTATTTATTACACATGGACACGAAGATCATATTGGAGGTGTTACTTTTTTACTTGGTAGTTTAAAAATACCTGTAATATATGCACCAAATCAAGCTTGTGGTTTAATTAGAAAAAAATTAGAAAGAAAAGCATTAAGATATGATAATTTAGTAGAATATAAAGAAGATGATGTAATTAAGTTTAAAAATTTTAAGGTTGAATTCGTATCAACAACACATTCTGTTCCAAATTCATATTGTATCATTATTACAACACCAAATGGTAAAATAGTACATACTGGAGATTTTAAATTTGATTTAACGCCTATTGGACCAGTTGCTAATTTACATAAAATGGCTGAGATTGGAAAAGAAGGTGTAAAACTTCTACTTAGTGAGAGCACAAATGCACTTAGTGAAGGCTTTTCAAAAAGTGAATCAAAAGTTGATGAGGCATTGAGTGAAATATTTGTAAGCAAAAAAATTGGCAGAATAATTGTTGCAACTTTTGCATCAAATATTTATAGATTGAAGCATATTATTGAGACTTGCAAAAAAAACGGCAGAAAAGTTGTTCTTTTTGGGCATAGTATGGAAAATAATATTGAAATAGCAATTGAAGGTGGTTTTATTGATAATAGTGATAGAATTATTATTGAACAAGATGATATAAATAAATATAAAGATGAAGAGTTATGTTTACTTTGTACTGGATCTCAAGGAGAAGCTTTAGCCGCGCTATCTAGAATAGCAAAAGGTACACATAAACAAATTAAAATTAAACCTAATGACATAGTTATATTTTCATCTAATCCAATACCTGGAAATTCAGCAAGTGTTGCTAAAACAATTAATGCACTTTACTTGCAAAAAGTAGATGTTTATACAAATACATCATTAAATGACATACATGTTTCAGGTCATGGTTATCAAGAAGAGTTAAAATTAATGATACGTCTATTTAAACCAGAATATTTTATGCCTATACATGGTGAATATAGAATGATGAAAGTACATAAAGATTTAGCAATAGATTGTGGTATTGATAAGAATAAAATATTCTTGGTACAAAATGGAGATGTCATATCAATTAAAAGTGATGGTTCTATTATTAAAGAAGGTAATATTGGAGCAGAAGATGTATATGTAGATGGTAATAGAATTGGTGATATAGGTAGTTCTGTTATCAGAGATAGGAAAGTACTTGCTAATGATGGTATATTAGTGGCAGTATTTAATATAGATATTAATAATAATAATACATTAATTGGTAAAGTAAATATAATTACTAGAGGATTTATATTAGTAAATGAAAATGATGCTTTAATTAAGCAAATAGAAAGTTATGTTACAAATATTATTAATACTTCTTTGTCTAATAAAGAATTTAATATTAAGGATTTAAAAAATCAGATAATAGCAGATTTATTAACTTATATATATAATGAAACCGGTAGAAAACCAGTAATATTACCAGTAATGTTAGAAATAAATAAAAAATAAAAAAAGTCTTATGACTTTTTTTATTTTTCTTTTTTAGTTATTGCTTCTTTTCTTGATAAGTTTAGTTTCCCATTCTTACCATATCCTATTGCTTTAACTAGAATTTCATCACCAAGTGATACTACATCACTTGTTTTTTCTACTCTTTTATCAGATAACTGAGAAATATGTACTAAACCTTCGCATCCTGGCCATAGTTCTACAAAACAACCAAAATCTTCTATCTTAACTACTTTACCATTATATATTTTGTTTATTTCAACTTCTTTTACTATATCTTTAATCATGTTAGCTGCTTTTTCTATTATTTCTTTACTAGTATGATAAATAATTACTCTACCATCATCTTCCAAATCGATTTTAACAGCATTTACATCATTTACAGAAAGCACATTACTTGAATCAAGTATTATCTTAGTAATTGTTTCTCCGCCTTTTCCAATTACTTCTTTTATACGACTTGGGTCTATTACAAATGTATATACTTTAGGTGCATATTTACTTACTTCTTCTCTTGGTTTACTAATTTGTTTTTCAATAACTTTTAATATTTCTATTCTTGCTTTTTTTGCTTGATTTAATGCTTCTTTTAATATTTCTTTAGTTACTCCCTTTATTTTAATATCCATTTGTAATGCACAAATA
>CAYNHX010000020.1:0-11336 GCA_964397275.1 uncultured Muribaculaceae bacterium
CCAAACTCTGTTTTATCTAAAACACCATCTTTTTTATCTTCATTCCATTTAGAATTTCCATTATAACCAGTTACTACCATATAACCTTTTTTTTGAACGCTGTAATATTCATCAAAACCAATAGCGACCCTAAATGTCACAAATTTGCTAAACTCTAGTTTATTAACATATTCTCTAACAATATCAACAGCTTTATTAAGATAAAAACCATATTTATCACTAGCACCTTGTTTTTTACATAATTCCCAAATTTCTAATCTTTGATTATCTGAAAATTTATATCCAGTTAATGCAGAAAAAGCAGTTAAACATCCGTGCATAGTGCAAGACATATCACTTATATCAGGTTGATGATATTGTATTCCATTAAATCTATTAGGTGCGATAGGTAGTTTTTGAATACTATCAGCACCTGCTAATTCGTAGTCTTTATCGCTATATATTTCTGATATAACTCCATTTTTTATTTCTTCCATAAATTTAGAATTATTTTTTTATACTTATATTATACCATAAATAAAAAAAGATAGGAATAAATCCCATCTTTTTATTTTGATCTTTTTACTTCTTTACTTTTCTTACTTTTAGGTTTTACATATTTATTGCTTGATGTAGAAGATAATCCACCAAATACATTATTATATAACATTCCTCCAAATAAAGGTGAATATTGTATGGTTTTAAATTTAAAATTATTCCCCATCATTAAATCTAATACATCTGAAAATATATATTCAACTGGTGCTAATGGAGGTACTAACCCTTTCACTATACCATAAGTTAAACCTTCTCTCGGCATTAAACTTAAACTATATCTATTAAAGAATGGTTGAGCTTCGGCTAATATTCCATAAATAGTATTCATAGAATCATGTTTTTTGTCATGTAATGCTTCTTGTACTCTATTCTTTAATTCTATCATCACAGCAGTATAAGCAGTCCATCTTAATAAAAACCATAAACCTTTCAAAAATCTTTTTTCATCTCTATATTTTATACCTTTATACATTTCTCCAAAACCATCTTTTCTAACTTTTGAAAACTGCTTTAAACCATAAGTTTTAAATTTATACATAAGCCTTGATATATTTCCACCTTTTAAATATGCCTCTGGAAGTTCCAATAAATCAAGAGGTTGCCATTCTGACATTCTAGTATATATAAAGAATTGTACATTTTCTGTTATATTTCCATTTTTTATATCATCAGCAACTTGTCCTGCATCTTCTCCAAAAACTTCTTGTAATTGTCTAAAAATTTCTTTGTCTTTTCTATTTATTCTATTTTTAGAATCAATATATTTTGAATTAGTAAATATAAGTTTAGGTGTCATATCTCCCAATTTGAAACCATTTAATTTTAAAGTAATATCAACTAAATTAGATAAATCGTGAACACCTTTCATAACTTCATTTTTATAATCTTCTTGATAACCACCAATACCAACATCTGATAAAGTTAAGAAGTCTTTTGATTGTGGCTTTTTAAATACTTTGGTTTTCAATATTTCTGGTATTATTTTAAATAATGCTTGAATTGTTGAAGCTAAACCATTTTCAATTAAACTACTCTTAATTTCAGTAATCTGTGTTACTGCATTTTCAAATTTACCTAATAAGAATAATGTTTGTAATTTCCCATAGGCTTTTACAAATTTATTTGTAGGAGAAGGATTATATAAACTAAATAACATTTTATTTATTATTTCTTCTTTTTGTGGAGTAAGTTCTCCTCTATTCATCATCTGTAAAATATCGTATGTTAAAGTATTTTTTATTTTAGCTCCCATTCTCTGATTAAGTTCTCTTTTGAAAGCATCTATTTCTTCTTTACTAGCTCCCATTGTTTGCATTTCTGCTATGGATGATCTTGTATTCATAACAATATCTTGTCCTAGCATTTCGGCTATCTGAATACTTCTTTCTGATTGAGTAATATATTTTTGAATAGCAATAGATAAAGGTTCATAAAATACTAAATCGTCTTTTGTAATCATATCAATTTGTATTTCTTGTAATTGTTATACCGCATATCAATTTGTCTTTCTTTCATAAATGATGTCCCTTGTATCAAAGAATTATCTTCTGAATATTGATGATTGATAATAGAATTTATAATATTTATTTTTTCTGTATCGTTTAATTTTCTGCCATACATTTTTTCTGCGTTTGCAATAACATTTGATGCAGCATTATTGTTTTTCTTATCAAAATTAATAATCCATTTATCTTTCATATTTTCTTTTACCATAAACGGAAAATAGTTTTGTCTAAAATTAACATTATATCCAACATTTACTTGTCTTTCAAAAATATCGTTAGCTAATTTTCTCCAACTTTCAATATCTTTTTGTGATATACCAACTTTATCAGCCATTTCATTTACCTTTGTTTCATCTCCATTTCTCATAGCAACCAACATTGTGTCCCAATTATCTGTATTTTTTTTATATTTTTCTGCTTTTAATACATTTGATAAGAAATTTGAAACCCTAGAAGTATCTTCATTTTGTTTTTTAATAAGATCATATTCTGCTCTTTTAGCTTTTCTCCAAATAGGAAGTGCAATATCTTTTAATCTTTGAGAGTTTGTTTCAAATAATTTACTAAGAGTTAAACTAACTTTATTATAATCACTCATTTGCTTTTTTAAAACATCATATTTTTCTCTTATAGCTATTTTCTCTTTATGTGTTTTAGCTTGTTTTAATTCATTTGCTCTATTTATTTTTAGTTGTTCAAATTCTTTACCTTTTTCGTCTTTTATTTCTTTTAATATTTCTTTACTATCTCTTTTTTTAGCCTTATAAATTTCATCTAATTTTTGTTGTCTTGATTTTCTTTCTTCTCCTAAATTAAACCCTTCTTTACTAGCTCTTTCAAATTCTTCAAATGTTACGCCTTTCTTTTTTGGATATTTTGTAAGTCCTTTTGAAACTTCTTTTTCTTTATATTTTCCTTGCAATAAATCATTAAAATATTTTTCTATTTTTTTTCTTCCTGTTAAGAAGTTTTTAATAGAATTGTATAATTTTTCAAATATATATCTTATTCTTCCTATTAAATTCATTTTTTGTTTCCCGTTCTTTTCTTTTATAACAAATTCCTCAAAATCTCTTGCTAACTTTTCTTCATCTCCATATTTTGATGATAAATATTGCTGTTCATTTTTTGAAAGCATTGTATTATAAAATTTATGGAAACTCTCGTGATATGTTGCTCTTGAAGAAACTTTTTGATTATTTTCAAATAAATTTATAAAATCATTTGAATAAAATCCTAAAGCTATCTTATTATTATCAATTATCGCTTTATCATAAGTTTTAAAGAAATCCTGTGAATATTTATCACCAAACATTTCTGATATTATTTTTTGTGCCTCTAGTTTTGAAGTGTCAAATTCTATTTTTCCATCATCAGAAGTTCTAAATAGTTTTAATTGTTCTGGTGTTAGGTTGTTTGTTTCTACGCCTTCCCACATTAAATCTTCATATCCAAGAGCTAATCCCAATTCTCTTTGATTTTTAGCATTAATAACATTATTCACATCTTGTTTAGTTTTACCAATAACAATTTTATTATCTTTTGTAAAACCATAAGATAAATCATTATTTTTAGCAAAATTCATAATTCTTGTATATGGAATAATATCATCAG
This sequence comes from uncultured Muribaculaceae bacterium, assembly GCA_964397275.1. GTDB lineage: Bacteria > Bacillota_I > Bacilli_A > RF39 > UBA660 > DAOOPL01. The sequence goes on from CAYNHX010000020.1 coordinate 3,657, forward strand.
TCAAAAATGCTGGTTTATCTTTCAAAACTTGTTCCATTTCCCAAACAGATGATTTTTTTAATAATTCTAAATCATATTTTCCATTTTCATCAAAACCTTTATCTATTTTTTTCTTATATGGATTTTTATCTAAATATTGATTTTTAGTCCCCCATTCTTCTACTATTCCAGAATAATCTCTTTTCAAAGGTGATTTTATATCACTTGGTACGTTTTCGTTCGTTGTAGGAAGTTTTGTGAGGTCTGGCTGTATAACTGGCTCTGATACTTTATTTGCAACGGCTGGTAAAACAAATTCTATACCATCTTGTACAATATTTGCTTTTATTGGTTTCCCTTGCAAGGCTTTTGACATACTTTGAGATAAATCGTTCTCAACTAATGAAAAAGGATTAATTTTTTCTCCTGTTGCTGTTTTTTTAGTTCTCAATTTATTAACCATATTTTCAAGTGTAGTTTCCTTGACATAAAGTTTTCCTCTTATTCCATTTTTATCTTGTGTGATAACTAATTTTTGTCCTTGTTTTCCTTCAAGTGTTGTTTTATTAAATATTTCTGCTTTTCCTGTTTTATCTGTAACTTTTGTAGAATCAATAAAATTAGCACCTTTAATTTGTGCATCTCCAACTTTTTGCCAAAATAAATTTTTATATAATTTTCCAAAAGCACCAGTTATACCCATTTTAACCAATAAGTCTGTAAACTCTAAAAACTCTGGATTAATGCCAGCTTTTTTAAATGCTTCAATATCTTGTAAACCTTTCCCTGCTGCAAATTTATATTGTTCTTTGTTTAATTTTGATACTCCTAAATTGATACCTTCTGAAACTGCTGCAAATGTTCCTATACCTTTTAAAATTACAGGAACTGATGCTGGATTCATAATAACACTTGCGATTAATCCTGCTCCCATTAATCCTTCTAAAACTTCCATTTTAGTTGGATCGTATTCAACATCTGGAAAAGCAATTCTTTTATATTCTGTAAAATTTTTTTCTACATCTTTTGAAGTTACATTATAACCAATTTTTTTTAATTCTTTTTCAACTTTATATTGTGCATCTTGTTTTAATGCTTTTTCTTCGTTAGTATCAATAATATTTAATTTTTCTCCAACGGTTTTAAATAATCTTTTTATAGGAGAATCATTTTCAATTTCTGCTGGTTTCCAAGTTAAATCTTTATCCATTAAATTAAAATCTTCTTCTGATTTCAATTTTACTATTGGTTCGGTTGTTTTTTGTTCCAATGTTGGTTCTTCTGCTTTTTGTTGTTCTTTTAATATATTTTTATCAATACTTTGCCCTTCTTCCTGTGGCTTTATTGTTTTTGGTATAAATACTTCTTTACTAGAAAAAGATTGTTTTATTATAGGTTGTTTTTCTTCTACTGGTGGTTTTATGCTTTGCCCAGTTTGTTTATCTATTTTTTTGTTATAATCTGTAACATAATTATCTTCTGGCTGCTCCTGTATTTGATTTTCTACCTTATTTTCCATTGGGGTTAAATATTTTGATACATCCAATTTAAAAGAAGGGGTAGCATTACCCACCCCGTCTGAACCGTTAGATAAATATTTTGATACATCAAGTTTTATAGCCATGATTTTTATTTTATCTTATTAGTCATCCATTCGTCTTTTTCTAATAACACAGCAATTTGATCGTCTGTTAAATATGGATATACTGTCTTAACTTGTGAAACTGCTTTATTATATTGTTCATCAACAAATTTATTTATTTTTTCTTTATTTGAAGGGGAAGTATTTATACCGGGTGGGTTTAATTCTTTTTTGCTTGCATCTAAATAATTATCACCTATTTCTTTTACTTTAGTTTTATCTCCTATCCCTAAATTTGATATATCTTTTACTTTAGTTTTATCTCCTGTTTGAGAATAATATTTATCTTTATTTAAAATCTGGTCTATCTGTTCATTTGTAATTCCGTATTGATGATATTTATCATAAATTAAATTCCAATTATCTCCCCAAGCACCACCTTTTGCTAAATTTTCTTTAGCTTTTATTATATCTTCATCAAGATTTTTTTGCATTTCTTTTTGTTCTTTCTTTTCTTTTGATGACAAAGATGTTTTATCTGTTTTCTTTAAGAACCCTTCGTTAATCTGCATTGCTAACATAACATCATTTAATTGCTCTGGTGTCAAGTCTGACATCTTCATATAAGAAGGATAATTTGTCCCTAAAACTCTGTTTATATCATCAACACCATAACCACTGTTACTCCATCTTTTCATTGCTGCATCTATTCCTAAGTTTTGATAACTAGGTTGTTTTAATAACATTGCTTGTGCTGCTAATCCATCTTCTAATGTATCAAATTTTAAGAAATTACCACCATCTGTTGCTTTTGTTCCAATAGTATAATTTATACCTGCGTTATCTAATGCCTTATTAAATCCAGTTTCATTAAATTTAATATTTGCTGGATTATTATTTTTCCAAGCGGCTGCGTTTGGATTTGTGTTTATTTCATAATTGCTACCTGCAACAGTAAACACTTCATCATTGTTTGTAGGGTCAAATGCTTTTGTTTCTGCTGTTTTATTGTTAAACATAAAATATCCATCATCAGCATTTCCTCTAACTTCCCAAGTTCCATCTAGTTTACTTGTTTGTGGTTTTAAATATATATTTCCATTTGGATCACGATATAATTCTGATTCAGAATAATTACCTACATTAGCAGGGTCAATATAAGTATATCCCATTTCTGTTTCAAGTTTTCTTCTAATAGTTTCTTCATTCTTTTTTGTTGTTGCTTCTGCGTCTTTTTGCCTATCTAATCTATCAAGCATAAATTGGCTAGATTCAAGAGTAGTTTTTCTTTTAGCTTCTTCTCTTGCTAATTGTGATTCTAATCCTGCTCTAATTCCTGCTTCTTCTCCTAAAACAAATCTTGATTCCATAGGGTCATTTACAAATACAGAACTAGCAGCAGCTTGTAAATCATTAACTTTATCCCCTTGTAAAGCGTTTAAATATGTATTTTCATAATCTTTTATCAAATCATCTATTGATTTTGTTCCTGTTTCTCCACCTGTTTTTGTAGTGTCTGTTTTTTCTGTTCCACCATTTCCTGCTATATCTTGCATAGCTTTATTTTCTGATGTTGAAGGTGTTAATGAAACTCCTTTTACATATTCACCTTCTCTTACATAAACCTCTTTATTATTATTTAAAGTATCATAGCCTTTAACAGTATAACCACCAGTTACATCTGGCTTATCAAATTTATCTCCACTAACTCCCATATTTTTCCAATTTGATATTCTTTGATTTATTTCTTCTTGTGGTCTGCCTATAACTTCATTTTGAAATGGAACATCTGCAACGCTATTAATAGCTTTGTTTTCTGGTGTTGGTGATATTGTAGGTTGTATTATTTGTTCATTAGAAAAAGGAGCTACGTCTTTCATAGCTTGATCTTCTATATTTGTGTTTGTTGGTGCTTTTCCTGCCTCTTGCATAGCAGCGTCATAAGCACTCCAATCCCATTTATTTTCTGGCATATTAATAATATTAATTTATTTATTTATATTATATCAAATATTAGAAAAATATTGAATAAGGTAAGTTAAAATTTCATTATATATTTCATCTGTCATTTTTCCCTTATTTTTCCATATTTCAATGGCTTTTCTAATATTTTCTAAATATCTTTTTTTATTTAATTTTAATAACTCATCCATATACCACTTATTTGAAGATGTATTTTGTAATCCTTTTTCATCATTATACATTCTTTGAATATATAAAACATCTTGAATATGGTATATTTCTCCATTAAAAAACATTTTTACATTCAAATTTACATCTTCGCAAACATTATCCTCTTTATTATAACCACCTACACTATCATAAGCAGTTTTTCTATAAGCTCTAACGTGATTTGGATTTAAAAACCCTAAACAAATTGTATGAGGATTTATATCAAAAGTTGGTATATAATAATACATTTTTTCATTATATAAATAATTTCCTACATCTAAATATTCATTATATAAAAGTATAGGATTACCAGTTATGTCCATTAAAGCATTATTGGAATATACCATAGAAATATTTTCATCAGATTCAAATACTTTTTTTATTTTTTCAAGTGCAAATGGAGTTAAAATATCGTCATGATCTAATTCAACTAAAATATCACCAGTGCAATAACTGGTGGCTATTTTTTTAAGATGTCCTATATTATATCTTAATTTCTGATTTTGTTTGTATATTTTTACCCTATCATCTTTTATATCTATGTTTTCATCTGTATTATTAAGATAAATAACCCATTCCCAGTCCTGTAAAGATTGATTTTTTAAACTTTCATAGGCTTCTTTTATGAAAATTGGATTATGTGTTGGTGTAAAAATAGATATTTTCATTTTAATCTGTTATACCTGTTATTTCTAATACCATTTCGTCATCTGCTCCGTTTATTCTTGCTGGTATTTTTTTTAAATTAATACTCACTGTAAATATATGAGTATGTCCCGGCAACATAACATAGCCTCCGTAAGGATTTCCATTTACATTATATTGTCCCTCTCCACTTGATAATGTGCTTAAATATTCAGAACTAACAGTATCTGTTTCAGAACCACTAATAGGATAAATAACAGAGCTATTACCTACTTTTATTCCATCAGCAATTGCACAAGTTATTGCATCAGTCCATACTTTATCTACAAAAATTTCTTTCCAATATTTTGTTACACTTCCTAAATAATAAGTGCTATCAATATTTGGTATTAAACTTCCATCAATAGTTGAAGTAAGGTCTAAAGAAATTATAGAATTATTTATATCTAAAATTGTCCCAGTAACAACTAAACCATTTTCACTCATTGCAACAGAAGGGTCAGTTGGAGCAGTTTGAATTGTCGCACCTGTTAAAGGATATAAATAATCATCTGTTATTCTAAAATCTCCAACTAATAAATCTTGAAATCTAGCAAATCCATTATTTTCTATATAAGCTAAAGCGTTTGGTCTAATCCATTTATTGTCTAATAACTCTACTGTTTCCCAATTATCAACATTACATCCTAACCAAAAATCTCCATCTTCGTTTACGTGCAAAGAGGCTTGTGATGTTGTGTCTGGTATATGAATTTGAGAACCAGTCAAAATACCAACAACTGTAAGATTATTTACAACACTATCAGAGGATGGGTCTAATCCCCATCCACTTTTAGTACTTTTATTATAATTCCAGCTTTTTATAGCACCTTCTTTATAAATAGTATCATTACCCTCTTGGAAAGTAGGGCTTTCTGGTTGTAAATAGTCTATATAATAATTTTCAAATGTTGTTTTAGCCATTATCTATCTTTTATTGTTAAAGCGTATGTTATTGGTAATGCAATAGTTAATAATTGATCGCCTGTAAATGTAATTTGGAAGTAAAAATTACTTGAACCGTTTACCGTATAAGGACTATCAAATTTGAATTTAACAAGATTTTTACCTTGATAAGATGCTGATAAATCCCCTGTATCTAATGGAATTTCTACAACATTTTGTTCTGAATCTAATACCACTTTTAAATTAAATTTTTTATGTGTTACATCCCATGTTTGACATAATGGAATTTCTATTGATTCTATTGTAAAATCTTGCCCTATTTTTACAAGTTCTGTTTTAATCATATTTCCAGTTGTATAAGTAGTGCTTGGTTTTTCTAAATAACAATTGCTAGTTCCTTTTGAACCTATTAATGGTTGCATATCTTCAAAAGATGATTGTTTTACATATTTTACGGCAGTTACATAACTTGCAACACCAACTGCATTACTCTTGATTATAGGATGAACACCCATTGGAATTTTTTGTATTTTAGACCTATGAGATTTTACACATGGCACTCTTAATTCTCTTGTTGATACAGTAGTTCCACTTAAATAAACATCTTTTATTATTTCGGTAGTTCCCCAAATTATTCTTGTAAGTAAATCATCAACAGCACCTTGTAAAGGAGGATATTCACTTTCATTATAATAAACTTCTTCAAAAGAATAACCACCTAAATATCTTAATACTCTACATCCACCAGAATAATGTCCTGTAAATACATATAAACTACCATTTACATTTCTCATAGCAGTTATTAATGGATCTGGAAGTGGAATATCTAAATCGTAAGAAGATTTTAATCCATCCCATACATACATTCTAGCCTTTGATTGATTTGTGTTTACATCTTTCCCTTCTATTGCACCAACAACTATATTCCCTTGATATTCTGAAATAGCGATAGGAAACATACCCCATTGTAAATCTAAAGCATTATAATTTACGTTATCAACAACTTCACCCTCTAAATTATTTCCATGTTTTGTTTTAACCTTATGAATACATCCTTTTCCCCTGTTCTCTGTATTTCCATAATCAGATGGTATAACGTCAGCAATATACATTGCCCTACTTCCTTTATGAGAAAATAAACAATGATTAGGAATTTCAACCCCATTTATAGATGGATAAGTATTATTTGATAAAGCAGCATAAGCTAATCCACTTTTAACCCAATATCCATTATTTAAATCTGTATCAAATACGCCAGATTTATGATTTTTTAAACAAGTATAATTATAATTATTTATTGATACTTCTTCATTTTTTACATAATTTGTCAATGTTGCCCAAGCAGTTTTATTTAAAAATTGAGCAACAAAAGTACTCCAAAAATTATTCATAAATGAATGTATATTACCGTTTGCATAAAAAAATATTCTTGAAATATCATTATTACTTGCAAAATAACAAGCATTATCATAATAACAAGCACCATTTCCTTTACCTGTTGCAGTAGAACTATACAAAGCAGGTGTAGTGTAAATAGCATCTGTTTTATAAATATTTCCATTTGAAAAATGAATATAAACATCTTTGTTTTTTGGATTTGTAATTATCCACAAAGGTATTTGTGATGTAGTAAGTGTTGATAAAACTTCTTGTGATGTAGGTCTTATAAAACCACTAGATTTTTTATCTGAATCTGTTTTAGGCATATCTGGGTCAATTCCAATACCACCCAAATACTCTGTTTCGGCACAATAATTTTCCATTGAGCAAATACCCTTTAAAATTTGATTAATTGTTTTTGTTATTGTAGCCATTTATTTTATGAGTTAGTAGTTCTAAGTATATTTCTATTAGGATTAAACATCTTATTCCTACTAGAATTTGATATTTTAGTTGTTTTACTTTGGAAGTATGATTTCATATCAGCATATAATAAATCAAATGAATCTTTAGCAAATTGATATTTTTGAGGGTCTTTCTGATAATTTTGTATTATTAAAGCCTTAAATGGAATTATAGATTGATAACCTTCTGGAATTATAGAACATTCACCAATTTTTCCTGTTACAGTTGCAGTTGATAATGATGTACCTTCATAAGGTTTTCTTAAAGTAACTTGTGTAGCACTTGTAAAAGATGCTATTTCATAACCCATATCATCTCCACCAGATAATCTATCAAATTGTATAAATCTTCCTACCATTGCAGAGGTAAATATTGAAGCAGAAGATGTCAAATCAGTTGTACCATTCTCAATTGTAAAAGTTCCAGTTAAAGCAACATCTTCAATAGACATTTTTTTGACTTTTTTCTGATGTGGTATTGTAATATTTAAATCACTTAAATTACAAGAAGGA
>CAYNHX010000021.1:0-11326 GCA_964397275.1 uncultured Muribaculaceae bacterium
AAAATTAGAGAATGTAGCAAAACGTACAGTGGGTTTTAGTGGGGCGGATTTAGAGAATTTACTTAATGAAGCAGCATTACTAACAGTAAGAAGAAATAAAAAAGAAATAACCATGTCTGAGATAGATGAGGCAACGGACAGAGTATTAATGGGGCCGGCAAAAGTAAGCAGAAAATATTCTGATAAAGAGAAAAAACTGGTTGCATATCATGAAGCAGGACATGCAGTACTTGGTGTTAAATTAGATGATGCAAATGATGTTCAAAAAGTAACCATTGTACCTAGAGGTTCTGCAGGAGGTTATAACTTAATGTTGCCTAAAGAGGAAAAAATGACAGCAACTAAAAAAGAACTTACGGAACAAATAATGGGCCTTTTAGGAGGTAGAATATCAGAAGAAGTTGTATTTGGTGAAATAACAACAGGAGCTCACAACGACTTTGAGAAAGCGACTAAAATTGCAAGAGCCATGGTAACAGAGTATGGGATGAGCGACTTAGGTCCAATACAATTTGAAACAAGGACTGAAGATGTTTTTTTGGGAAGAGATTATAATAAAAACAGAAATTTCTCAGATCAGGTAGCACTTGAAATAGATACAGAAGTCAGGAAAATTATTAATAAATGCTATGAAGAAGCCAAAAAGATAATAAAGAAAAATATGGATTTGCTTAATTTATTAGCAAATACTTTGATAGAAAAAGAGACATTAACAAAAGAAGAAATTGAAAATTTAGTAAACAATGGTTTTTTAGATAATCAGAGTGATGAAAATACAAAAGAAAATTAATTTTCTTTTTTTGTTGAATTTATTTTTATTTTTGTTATAATAACAATCAACTGTTAAGCAGAACAAAAAGGTGGTGACGTATTATGTTAAATACTGAAATATATGCTAGCGAAAAATATAATAATTTATATTGCTCACTTTATGATGAATACAAGTATATTAATACTAGTAAAGAGGCCTTTTACAAAATATGTATTAAAAAATATAAAGATTGTATAAAAGAATATCCTGAAACTGATAAAAAAAACAGTTTTGAAAAATATTTAAAGCAAAAAATAAAAGAAGCAATAAATAATTATATAAAGTATGAATTAAAAGATAAAAACAATACAACGATAGTAGTAAACTATATAAAGTTATTTTGTAAACAACCAAATAATAAAAAAGAAGCACTTATTGAATTAAGAAAAGTATCTACATTTTTTAAAAACATTGACTACATCCCAGAACTAGACACATATATATTATTAATATCTGATTCTATTCAATTAAGTTATATAATTCAAAGATGTTTAGCAGTAGATGAAGAAAGTAAATTAAATTTAAGTAGCATAGATGACAATGATGTATTAGCGCTAATAGAGGCATACGGTGTTATTAATGATATTGATATCGAGGAGCAATCAAATGATGCTATTGAACCAGGATATAAGAGTAGTGCTGAAGCAAACAAACTACCCTATTACAGCAATACAGACTCAAGTTTAAGGCAGTATTTAATAGAAATAGGAAAATCAAAACTTTTAACAAAAGAGGAAGAATATGAAATTGGTAAACTGAAATCAGAAGGTAGTGTTAGTGCCACAAGAAAGCTAACAGAGGCCAACTTAAGACTAGTTGTAAGTATTGCAAAAACATTTCAAAATAGAGGGTTAGAACTTTTGGATTTAATACAAGAAGGCAATGTAGGGCTTATTAAAGCTGTGGAAAAATTTGACTATAAAAGAGGATTTAAATTTTCTACATATTCAACATGGTGGATAAAACAACATATAAGAAGAGCAATTGCAGATTGCTCTAGAAACATTAGACTTCCAGTTCATATGTTTGAAGCACAAGAAAAATATAAAAAAGTTGAAGAAATATTATCAAGGCAGTTCATTAGAGAACCGACAATATCAGAGATGGCAATAGCAATGAAAGTAAGCGAAAAAAAAATAAAAGAATTAGCAATACTAAAAGAAGATACAATTAGTATTAATTCAATTATTAATGAAGAAGGGGATAGTGAAATACAAGATTTTATTGAAGATCAAAATGCAATTCAGCCAGAAGATGAATTTAAAAATGGTACAGTAAAAGAAGATGTTAACAGAATATTAGAATCTTCAAATCTTACTGAAAGAGAAATAGAAATTCTAAAATATAGAAATGGGTTTTATAATAATCAAATATATACCTTAGAAGAAATCGGTCAAGCATTTGATTTAACAAGAGAAAGAATTAGACAAATTGAAGCAAAGGCATTAAGAAAAATGAGACGCCCTTCACAATCTAATAAGTTAAAAGGTTATTTAAACGAATAAATATAATTTGTTTTTTATATCAATTTTTATTATTTAATTTTTCTATTTGCAAGATATTAACAAGGAGTGTATTCTCCTTGTTTTATATTATTAAAAATGTTAAAATATATTTTATTTGAATAAGAAAAAAACCAACTAATAAAAATTAAATATTAATCTGAATATGGTATATTGGTTATAAAATATATTGAAATTATAAATATGCAGCGGGTTCTAATGTAGAACATTGAAAATGTTATTTTGTAAAAGTAATAAATTATTAAAAAATTTTTATCTATAAATAGTGTATTAACAAAATTAGCAGCATTAAAAGGAGTATATATGTTTAAATTAACATCCAATTATAAACCAGCAGGCGATCAGCCACAAGCAATTGAAAAATTAGTTAATGGTATTTATAGTAATAGTAAATATCAGGTTTTACTTGGAGTTACTGGTTCTGGCAAGACATTTACTATGGCAAATATAATAGAAAAAATTAATAAACCAACATTGGTACTTGCTCATAATAAAACGCTTGCAGGTCAACTCTATTCAGAATTTAAAGAATTATTCCCAAATAACAGAGTTGAATATTTTGTTTCATATTATGATTATTATCAACCAGAAGCATATATGCCATCAACTGATACATATATTGAAAAAGATTCTTCAATTAATGATGAAATAGATGAATTAAGACATTCTGCAACATCGGCGCTTATTAACAATGAAGATGTAATAGTAGTTGCATCTGTTTCGTGTATATACGGCATAGGTGAAAAAGAAGAATATATTAATAAAATATTAACATTATCTATTAATCAAGATATAAAAAAATCAAAAATATTAGAAAAATTAGTAGACATGTTATATGAAAGAAATGATATTGATTTTGTTAGGGGCACTTTTAGAAGCAAAGGGGATACCATTGAAGTAATACCAGCCAATGAAAGACAAAAAGGAATAAAGATTGAATTATTTGGAGATACAATAGAAAGAATAAGTGAATTTGATGTATTAACAGGAGTAATATTAAATGATAAAAAGACTGTTTCTATATTTCCTGCAAGTTATTATGTTACTAATGAAGATAAATTAAAAATAGCTATAGAAAATATTAAAAAAGAATTAAAAGAAAGGCTAGAATATTTTAAAAATAACAACATGTTATTAGAGGCTCAAAGATTAGAACAAAGATGCAATTATGATTTAGAAATGTTACAAGAAACAGGATTTTGTTCTGGAATAGAAAACTACTCAAGACACCTTGCTTTAAAAAAAGAAGGAGAAACACCAACCTGCTTATTAGACTTCTTTCCAAAAGACTTTTTATTATTTATTGATGAGTCTCATGCTACTTTACCACAGGTAAAAGCAATGTATAATGGTGACAGAGCAAGAAAAAATGTACTCGTAGATTATGGATTTAGATTACCTAGTGCACTTGATAATAGACCACTAAAGTATGATGAGTTTGAAGAAAAAATAAATAGAGTAATATATGTTTCAGCAACACCAGGTGATGAAGAACTTTCAAAAGTAAATAATAAAGTTATTGAACAAATAATAAGACCAACAGGTTTAATTGATCCGGTAATTGATCTTAGAAGTTCAAAGAACCAAATAGATGATTTAATTAATGAAATAGATATACAAGTAAATAAAAACGAAAGAACACTAATTACGACATTAACAATAAGAATGGCAGAAGAATTAGCAAATTATTTAAAGAATAGGAATATAAAAGTGGCATATCTTCATAGTGAAATAAAGACATTGGAGAGGTTGAAAATAATTAGAGATTTAAGACTAGGAAAATATGATGTTTTAGTGGGTATTAATCTTCTTAGAGAAGGACTAGATATACCAGAAGTGAGTTTAGTGGCAATACTTGATGCAGATAAACAAGGATTTTTAAGAAGCGAGAGAAGTTTAATACAAATAATAGGTAGATGTGCTAGAAATGCAAATGGTAGAGTAATAATGTACTCAAATGAGATTAGTGATTCTATGAAAAAAGCTATTAAAGAAACAGAAAGAAGAAGAAAAATACAAAAAGAATATAATATTAAAAATAATATAAAACCAGTTACTATAGTAAAAGAAATAAGAGATTTAATAAGTTCTAAGATAGAAGAAAAAATTGATAATAAAAAGCAAAAATCGGATAAGAAATTAAAGGAAATAATTATTGAAATAGAAAAAGAAATGGAAGAAGCATCTAAGAATTTGGATTTTGAAAAAGCTATTGAACTAAGAGATATATTGTTTGAATTAAAAAGTGAGTAGGTGATAATATGGATAAAATTATAGTTAGAGGAGCAAGAGAAAATAATCTTAAGAATATTGATATTGAGCTTCCTAAGAATAAATTAATAGTAATGACAGGGGTATCTGGAAGTGGAAAAAGTTCCCTTGCTTTTGATACTATATATGCAGAGGGCCAAAGAAGATATATTGAAAGTATTAATACATATGCAAGACAATTTCTTGGTAATATTGATAAACCAGATGTTGATTCAATCGAGGGACTAAGCCCTTCTATCAGTATAGATCAAAGAACAACAAGTAAAAATCCAAGATCAACAATAGGTACTGTTACTGAAATATATGACCACCTAAGATTACTATACTCAAGAATAGGTATCCCTCATTGCATTAATCATGATATTCCAATAACAAGTCAAAGTATAGAAGAAATGACTGAGCAAATATTAAAATATAATGGAGGAACTAAAATAATGGTTCTATCTCCAATAATAAAGAATTCAACCGGTGAGCACAAAGATATAATTAGTAATTTGAAAAAAGAAGGATACTCTAGGATACGTGTTAATAAGAAAATATATGAGTTAAGTAATGAGATAAAAATTGATAAAAACAAGAAAAACAATATAGAAGTTGTAATAGACAGATTAATTATTAAAGAAGATGTAAGAAGCAGGTTGTATGAAGCTATTGAAACAGCAACAAAATTATCTAAAGGCAAAGTTATAATAGATATATTGGGTGAAAAAGAACTAGTTATGAGTGAAAATTTTGCTTGTCCTTTATGTGACTATTCCTTAGAGGAATTAGAACCAAGGATATTTAGTTTTAATTCCCCAATGGGAGCATGTGATGATTGTAAAGGATTAGGGTTTAAACTACAAATTGATGAAGATTTAATTGTACCTGATAAAAATAAAAGTATTAATGGTGGAGCTATTGAACCATTATCAAATATGGATGATATAAATATATATAAACAAAAACTAGAAATAGTATGTGATAAATATAATATTGATATTAATAAGAAATATAAAGATTTGACTGAAAAAGAAAGACAAATAGTGCTAAGAGGCACTAATGAAATAATAGAATTTAATTTTAGTTCAAGAAGTGGCAATATTTATAATAGTAAAGATAAATATGAAGGTATTGTTAATAATCTTGAGAGAAGATATATGGAAACTAATAGTGAATTTATTAGAGATTGGATTGGTAAATACATGGTTCAAAAGACCTGTGAAACGTGCTCCGGCAAAAGATTAAAACCAGAAGTTTTAGCGGTTTTAATAAACAAAAAAAATATTATTGAATTAACGGATATGGATATTAATAAAATATATGATTTTTTTAATAAACTAAAATTAAATAAGGAACAAGAAGAAATATCAAGATTACTAATTAAGGAAATAAAAGTTAGACTAAACTTTTTAATTAATGTAGGTTTAGGTTATTTAACACTAAGTAGAAGTTCATCTACTTTATCTGGTGGAGAAGCTCAAAGAATAAGACTAGCAACACAAATAGGATCTAAATTAACTGGAGTTTTATATGTGCTTGATGAACCATCAATTGGTCTTCATCAAAGGGACAATCAAAAATTAATAAATTCATTAAAAGAAATGAGAGACCTAGGCAATACACTAATAGTTGTAGAACATGATACGGAAACAATGTTACAAGCTGATTATTTAGTAGACATTGGACCAGGAGCAGGAGACCACGGAGGCAAAGTTGTAGCACAAGGTACACCGCAAGAAGTAATTAAAAATAAAATTGGAATAACCTCTGAATATTTAAATAGTATTAAAAAAATAGACGTACCAAGTGAAAGAAGAAAAGGAAATGGAGAATATATTAAAGTATTAGGAGCAAGAGAAAACAACTTAAAAAACATTAATGTTAAATTTCCGTTAGGTAAGTTTATAGCAGTAACTGGAGTATCAGGAAGTGGTAAAAGTTCTTTAGTAAATGAAGTATTATATAAAAACATGGCAAGCAGACTGTATTCTTATAAAGAAGAAGTAGGAAAATGCGAAAGAATAGAAGGTATGGAAAAAATAGATAAAATAGTTGATATATCTCAATCACCAATAGGAAGAACACCCCGTAGCAATCCTGCTACATATACTGGAGCATTTGATGATATTAGGGATGTTTTCGCAGCTACCAAAGAAGCAAAAATAAGAGGGTATAATAAGGGAAGATTTTCATTTAATATAAAAGGGGGAAGATGTGAATCTTGTTATGGTGATGGAGTAAAAAAAATATCTATGCACTTTTTACCTGATGTATATGTACCTTGTGAAGTATGCAAAGGCACAAGATATAATAGGGAAACACTTTCAATAAAATACAAAGATAAAAATATATCAGAAGTACTTGATATGAGAGTAGAAGAGGCATATGCTTTCTTTGAAAATATACCAAAAATAAAACATAAAACAAAAGTATTAATGGATGTCGGTCTTGGTTATATTAAACTTGGCCAAAGCGCGCCAACATTATCAGGAGGAGAAGCATCAAGAGTAAAATTATCAAAAGAGTTGCAGAAAAAGCCAACAGGCAAAGGCTTATTTATACTTGATGAGCCAACAACAGGATTACATTCTGATGACATTAAGAAATTATTAAAAATATTAAATAGAATAGTAGATAACGGAGATACTGTTATTGTGATTGAACATAATTTAGATGTAATAAAAGTAGCTGATCATATTATTGACTTGGGTAAAGAAGGTGGAGATAAAGGCGGAGAAATTCTTTTTGAAGGCACCCCAGAAGAAATAGTGAAATGTAGAAATTCATATACTGGTGAATACTTAAAAAAATATTTAAATGATAAACAGCATAAAATATTAAAAAATAGTAAAACATGATATAATAACTTTGGTGGTATTAATGAGAGTAATACAAATAAAAAAAAATAAAAAAGAAAAATTAACAATTTTTTTAAATTGGCTTTTTCATATGATTTCATATACTTTGATATTAATATTAGCATCTAAAATATTTAAAGCAATATATATAAAAAACTTTTTATATGGTTTTCTTGCCGCAATAATTATCTTCATACTTAATAAGACAATTAAACCAGTACTAGTTAATATTTCTTTGCCTCTTATTGGTTTAACACTTGGTTTATTTTATTTTTTTATTAATGTAATAATATTATATATTACAGATTTAATCTTGTTTTCAGGATTTGAGATTGATGGTATTTTTTCTCCATACATTATATCTATATTTATTAGTATAATGAATATACTAATTGAAAATACTATTTTAAAATCTATAAAAGAGAGTAATATTAAGCATGAGTAGTACAATATTTGAAATTGGAAATATTTCCATTAAATGGTACTCAATATTAATATTATTTCCAATTATAATTTCTTATTTTTATGTTTTATATAAATCAAATAAAAATAGTATTAATAAAGAAGATATTATCGACATATTTTTTTGGACAATAATATTTGGTATATTGGGAGCCAGAGTTTATTACGTGATTTTTAATTTAAATTATTACCATAATAATCTAATTGAAATATTCAAGGTATGGAAGGGTGGTTTAGCAATACATGGTGCAATAATATTTGGAGCAATTACATCATTAATTTTAGCAAAGAAAAAAAAAATAAATATATTTGAGCTTCTCGATATATTCGCACCAGCACTTTTGTTTTCACAGCTTGTAGGCAGGTGGGGTAATTTTTTTAATCAAGAGGCATATGGAAGCATTGTAAAATTAGAATTTTTAAAAAAAATACATATACCAAAATTTATAATTAATAACATGTATATCAATGGCAATTATCATCATCCCACCTTTTTTTATGAGTCTATTCTATGCTTGATTGGATTAATAATACTACTTATATCTGAAAAAAGAAAACAAAAAAGTGGGAATATTTTTGCTATATATTTAATTTGGTATGGTTCAATTAGAATATTTATTGAATATCTTAGAACAGATAGTCTAATGATATATGGAATAAAAACCGCATGGATAGTTTCAATATTAATGATAATAATAGGTATATATTTACTGTTTATTAGGAGGAAAGATGAAGAAAGAGTATGAAGTAGCAATTATTGGGGCTGGTCCCGCAGGAATATCCGCAGCACTTTATTTAAAGCAGGCAGGTAAAGATATTATTATCATTGATGGCAACACACCTGGTGGTACTTTAAATAAAATTAAGAATGTTAAAAATTATCCTGGGTATATTGGTGAAGACGGCCCAACCCTTGCATATAACATGTTTGAACAAATAAATAAAAATGATATATATTTTGTTTTAGAAACAGTAAAAGGCGTCGACTTTTCCAATAATAATTTCATTATAAATACAAATATTCATAACTATTATGTAAAATATTTAATAATAGCAACCGGTAGAAATATTAATAATAATGGATATGCAGGTGTTGAAAAGCATGTTGGTAATGGAGTTTCATATTGTGCTCTTTGTGATGGGAATTTGTATAAAAATAAGGATGTTATGGTATTAGGAAAAGGAAATTTAGATGAAACAGTTAATTATTTATCTAAAATATGTAAAAAAGTTTATACTGCAAATAATATGGATTATAACTATTCAAATATAGAAAATATAAATGATTTTAATTATAAAAGTATTGATAAAAAAGATAATAAAATTATAGTTAATTACAACGACACTTTTATTGAAATTGATGGCCTTTTTATTAATGTTGGAAATATATCACCAAAAGAATATATTAAAAATGTAGACATAGAATATAAAGATAATTATATTATTGTAAATGATAAAATGCAAACCAAAAATAAGAATGTTTATGCTGTGGGTGATGCTATAAAAAAAGATTTATATCAAATAGTTACTGCAGTTTCAGATGGCGCAATAGCAGCCAAAGAAATAATTAATGATATAAATAATAAATAAATGTTATAATTAAAAAGAGGTGATAGATGTGACTTTTTCTAGTAAAGTAAAACAAGAAATCAGTACTAAAGAATGTACAAGATTAGAGTATCTATCTGAATTATCAGGAATAATAAGAACAGCAGCAGAAATAAAAATATATAATATAAAGCTTCAAACTGAAAATAAATATGTTGCGAATAGAATTTTTGGATTATTTAATGTTTTATATGGATTACAAATAAATATTTCTGCAAGAAAAAATTATAATTTTAAAAAACAACAAATATACATTTTAGAATTAAAAAAAGACACCTTAAAAGTATTAAAAGATTTGGGAATAGTAAATGAAAAAAACGAATTATTAATGATTCCTAATGATTCAATTGTATCAGATGATGAGTTAAAAGCAGCATATTTAAGAGGGGTTTTTCTAGTATGTGGAAGTGTTAATGATCCGAAAAAGTCAAGATACCATTTAGAGTTTTTAATTAATGATGAAAAATATGCAATATTTTTAAACAAATTTTTGAAAGAAAATGATTTAAATAGCAAGATTCTTCATAGAAGAAAAGGATATATGATATATATTAAGGAATCAGAAAAAATAAGTGATTTTTTAAGACTAATTAAAGCATATAATGCAGTTATGTATTATGAAGATATAAGAATATATAGAGATCATATTAATATGACAAACAGATTAAATAATTGTGAACAGGCAAATATTGAAAAAACATTTATTACTTCCAATAAACATATAGAATATATTAAACAATTGGAGGAAAGTGGCCAAATAGATATAATTGAAGACAAACTAAAAGAAGTGGCATTGTTTAGAAAAAAATATCCTGAAAGTTCTTTGCAAGAATTGAGTAATATTATAACTAAAGAAACAGGCAAAAAGGTTAGTAAATCAAGTTTAAATCATAGGCTTAGAAAAATAAAAGACATAGTAGAGAAATTGAAAAAATAAAATATGACTTTTAAAAGTTGCATTTTTTTGGTAAAATATATAATGTTACAAAATATCTGAAAAGAGGTGATATCACAATGGGGAAAATTATTGCTATGGTAAACCAAAAAGGTGGAGTAGGCAAAACAACAACAAGCATAAATTTATCTGCATCACTTGGTGTACTTGGCAAAAAAGTTCTTCTTGTAGATTTTGATCCTCAAGGCAACGCATCAACAGGGTTGGGCATTAATAAAGCCGATGTAACAAAAAGTGTATATGATTTAATTCTTCATACAGCAGAGCCAAGGGATACAATAATAAAAACAAAATTTACAAATTTATCAATAATAGCAGCAACAATAAATTTAGCTGGTACAGATATTGAATTATTAGAAAAAAGTCGATTAGATTCAAATTTTAAAAAAAATAGTCAATTGAAAGAAGCATTAGATAAAATAAAAAGTGATTATGATTATATAATGATTGATTGTCCTCCATCACTTGGTCTTTTAACAGTAAATGCTTTTACCGCAGCAGATTCAGTATTAATCCCAGTTCAATGTGAATATTTTGCACTAGAAGGTATAATGCAACTATTAAAATCAATTATGATGGCGCAAAAAAACTTAAACCCAAAATTAGAAATAGAGGGAGTATTATTAACAATGCTTGATTTTAGAACTAATTTAGGTATAGAGGTTGTCGAAGAAATAAAGGGATTTTTTAAAGAAAAAGTATATAACACGTTAATTCCAAGATTGATAAGGCTTACTGAAGCACCATCTCATGGTAAACCAATTGTAGATTATGACCCAATGAGTAGAGGAACAGAGGCATATATTAATCTAGCTAAGGAGGTTATTGAAAGAAATGGAAGAGCAGGACACTAAAA
>CAYNHX010000022.1:0-10670 GCA_964397275.1 uncultured Muribaculaceae bacterium
GTATTACATAATATAATTATATGCGTTACTTGCTTCAATAGCTCAGTTGGTAGAGCATTCGGCTGTTAACCGACAGGTCGTAGGTTCGAGTCCTACTTGAAGCGCCATAAAAATTACAACTGTTTATCAGTTGTTTTTTTATGTCTTGTGTTATAATATTAGTATAAATATATTAGGAGATTAATATGAATATAACAAAAGATAAATTAAAAGAATATGCAAATAAATTAATGCTTGATATGAGTGATAACGAATATGATACTTTATTAAAAGAATTTGATGTTATGTTAAAACATATGGATTTAATTGGGGAAATAAAAGATTTAGAAAAAGTAGAACCAATGTCTTTTCCATTTGAACTAACTGATATAGATTTAAGAGAAGATATAGTTAATTATGAAATAACAACAAAAGATGCACTTTGTAATACAAAAGAAGTATTATTCAATGAAATAAAAGTGCCAAAGGTGGTGGAATAGTGAATTATTTAAATAAAAAAATAATTGATATTCACAATGCTTTATTAAATAAAGAAATAACACAAAAAGATTTAATTAATGAATCATTAGACAAAATAAATAAATATCAAGATATATATAATGTATTTGTTACTGTAAATAAAGACTTTAGTAATGTAAATATTGATAAAGTACTATCTGGTATACCATGTGCTGCTAAAGATAATTTTTCAACAAAAGGAATACTTACAACAGCATCATCTAATATACTAAAAAATTATATACCAATATATAATGCTACTTGTATAGAAAAATTAAATAATAGTAGTGCTATATTAATAGGTAAAACAGTTTTAGATGAACTTGCAATGGGTGGTACAGGTACAACAGGAGCAACAGGCATTGTCAGAAACCCTTGGGATAAAAATAGATATATTGGTGGTTCTTCTGCTGGTTCTGCAGCGGCAGTAACTTTAGGTATAGTACCATATGCACTTGGATCTGACACTGGAGATTCAATTCGCAAACCAGCAGGTTATGCGGGTATAGTTGGTTTTAAACCAACATATGGATTAATATCAAGATATGGGTTATTTGCCTTTGCATCATCTTTAGATCATGTAGGATGTTTTACAAATTATGTAGAAGATATTCCATATATTATTGATACTATTAAGGGTAAAGATGAAAAAGATATGACATCTATTAATTTAGATATATCTTTTGTAGATGAAATAAATAAAGAGTTAAAATATAAAAAAGTATTTTATATTAAAGAAATAGTAGATGTTTTAAAAGATAATACTAAATATTATGAAAATTTTATTAGAGTATTAGATTATATAAAAGATATGGGTATAGAAGTAGTAGAAGAAAGTATAGATATTAATATATTAAATGGAATGTATCCATCATATATGTCTATATCTTGTGGGGAGGCAACATCTAATAATTCTAATTTAACTGGTATAGTATTTGGAGATAGAAAAGAAGGTAAAACCTTTGATGAGCTTATGTTTAATACTAGAACAGAAGGTTTTGGAGAATTAATAAAAAGAAGATTTGTATTAGGCAGTTATATTCTTCAAAGAGAAAATCAAGAAAAATTATTTATTAATGCAAAAAGAATAAGAAGATTAATAGTGGATAATATTAATAAGTTATTTGAAACTTATGATGCTTTAATAATGCCAAATTCTAGTTCAGAAGCACCATTATTTACTGAAGAAATAGATAGATTATCATCTAAATATTTATTATTAGAAAATCACTTAGTAATAGCAGATTTTGGTGGATTTCCAAGTATTACAATACCATCTGGTATGATTAATAATATGCCTATAGCAATTAATATTACTGGTAGAGTAAAAGAAGATATAGAAGTATTAAAATTAGCTAAAATATTAGAAGATAAGATTAATTTTAGGAGGTATACAGATGTATAAAGTAACAATAGGTTTAGAAATACATTGTGAACTTAAGACAAATTCAAAAGTATTTTCTCCTTCAAAAAATGATTATAATGAAATGCCTAATAGTAATTTATCTACAATAGATTTGGGATTTCCAGGTATATTACCAACACTTAATAAAGAAGCAATAAACAAATCAATAAAACTTGCTTGTGCATTAAATTGTAATATTCCAAATAAAGTAACGTTTGATAGAAAAAATTATTATTATCCAGACTTACCTAAGGGATATCAAATTACTCAAGCAGCAAGCCCGATTGGTATAAATGGATATTTAGATATAGATGTAAATAATAATATTAAAAGAATATTAATACATGATATTCATTTAGAAGAGGATACCGCAAGTTTAGATCACTATGATAACTATTCATTAATTGACTATAATAGAGCAGGTATACCATTAATAGAGATAGTTACTGAACCTTGTATTAACAGTACTGAAGAAGCATTAGCATTTTTAGAATCATTAAGATCTTTAATAGTATATTGCAATGCATCAGAAGCAAGAAGTGATAGAGGTCAAATGAGATGTGATGTTAATATATCATTAAGTAATACTGAGAAATTAGGCAATAAAGTAGAAATGAAAAATATTAATTCGTTTTATAATGTAAAATTAGCAATAGAATATGAAATAAAAAGGCAAACAGAGCTGCTTAATAATAAACAGGAGATACCACAAGAAACAAGAAGATTTGATGATAAAACTGCGTCAACTGTAAGAATGAGAACTAAAGTAGATGCTATTGATTATAAATATTTTACAGAACCAAATATTCCAGTAATTAAACTTACATCTGAATATATAGATAATATTAAAAAGGAAGTACCAGTATTACAATTAGAAAGAATACAAAAATATACTACTGAATATAAATTATCTAAAAAAGATGCAGAGACTTTAACAAAGCAAAAAGAAGTATCAGACTTTTTTGATGAATGTATTAGTTTAAATATTGATTCTCAAAAAGCAGCTAACTGGATTAATAGTATGCTTTTAGGGTATTTAAATTCTAATAATAAAAATATCAAAGATATTAATCCATATTTAATAAAAGATTTAATAGAATTAACAGATACAAATACTATTTCATCTAAACAAGCAAAAGAAGTATTTCAAAAGGCATTAGATTTAAATAAAAATCCAAAAGATATAGTTCAAGAAGAAAATATAACTCAAATAGATAATTATGAAGAATTAGTAAATATTATAAATGAAGTTTTAGAAGAAAATAGTGATCAAGTAAAAGATTATACTGAAGAAAAATATAGAATGATAGATTTTTTTGTGGGTCAAGTAATGAAAAAAACTAAAGGACAAGCCAATCCATCTAAAACAATGGATATGATAAAATCAAGAATTAATGAAATTAAAAATAATTGATATATTTTATTAAATATAATATAATTTAATTATAAGAAAGGATAATAAAATGAAAAAATTAATTACTATTATTTTAGTCCTAGTTGGCGTAGCAGCAGCAAGTGTTGGGGGATACTATGCATATGGATATTTTAATAAAGGAGAAACATGTGGAATAACTAAAACAACTACAAAATCAAGTGCAAAAGTAGATTTAGTAACTCAAAATGTATTAAAAGATATTATTAATATCAAAATAAACTGGTTATTTAATAAAAATTATACAGATTTTAATACATTAGATAATAATCAAAAATTTTATATAGGCAATATTAAAAATGATAAGTATATTTCTGTAAATAAAATTGATGATAATTTAGCTAATATATTTGGAAATACTGTTACTATTAATAGATCAGATATAAAATGCGGAGTAGATGATTATATTCTTTATGATTATAATAATGGATTTTTTCAAGAATATGATCAATCTAATCATCCTGGTCATGGTGGAGAAGTAACAAAACCAGATTACATAAACTATTACAAGTTTGAAAAAGTAGGTAATAAATATTATGTTTATACAAATGAAGTATATGTAAATATTATGGATTGCGGATTTGTATATAACACAGGGGATAATGATTGTATAGAAGATTTTGATAATAATAAAACAAGCGAAGAGATATTTAATGAAAAATATAATCAAATAAAAGACAAATTAAATCAAAGAAAGTATACATTTGAGATAGAAAACAACAGATATATACTAAAAAGTTTTGAGATTATAAAATAAGGATAGAAATATCCTTTTTATTTGATATAATTATATTAGGTGATAATATGTATGATGTAGTAATTATAGGTGGTGGAGCAGCAGGTCTAATGACTGCAACAAGACTTGCGTTTTATAAAAAAAACTTATCAATATTACTTTTAGAAAAAAATAATAAAGTGGGCAAAAAGCTATTATTAACAGGTAATGGCAAATGCAATCTAAGTAGTAAAGATATTAATATTGGAAGTTATTTATCTACAAATAATAGACTCCTTGAATATACTATTAATAATGAAAGTATTGAAAAGCTTTTTTATGATATTGGATTAGTAATAAAAGAAGAAGATGGTCGATTATATCCATATACATTACAAAGCAAAACAGTTGTAAACACATTGACAAATTATTTAGAAACAAATAATGTAAAAATTAAGTATAATTATATAGTGGAAAATATTGAAAATAAAAATGATATATTTATTATTAATAATGAAATAGAAGCGAAGAATTTAGTAGTAACAACAGGAGGGGCTTCTTATGAAAGTACTGGATGTTCAAAAGATAATTATAAATTAATAGAAAAATTTAATCATAAAATAGTACCAATATCACCCGCACTTGTACCTTTAAAAACAGCTAAGAATTTAAAATTACTTGATGGGGTTAGAATAGACTCGAAAGTATCTTTATATAAAAATAATATAAAAAAGCATGAAGAATATGGGCAGGTGCAATTTACTAAAAAATATATATCTGGTATATGTATTATGAACTTGTCACTATTTATTAATGAAATAAAGAATATTAAAATAGAGTGTGATTTTATGTATGATTACGAAAATGAAGAAGTAAAAAAAGTAGTTTTAAATTTAATTAATAAATATAATACTTGTAATATAAGTGATATATTAAGTTGTATTCTAAATGATAAAGTTGCTAGTTATATAGCAAATAAATATAAAAATAAAAAGGTAAAAGGTTTAAATGATATTGATGTAAATAATATTGTAAATGAAATAAAGCATCAAGAATTTGATATTATAGATAAATTAGGATTTGAATTTGCACAAGTTACAAAAGGCGGATTAGATTTTAATGAAGTAAATGAAAATTTAGAATCCAATTATGTAGACAATTTATATTTTGGTGGAGAAATACTTGATGTACAAGGTATTTGTGGTGGTTATAATTTACATTTTGCGTTTAATTCGGCAGATTTAATTGCAAAAAGTATTGTAAATAAATATGAGTGATAGTATAATTAATAGGGTAAAGGAAACAGTTTATGAACAATTTAAAGAAGTTAAAAATAATAATAATAGTACTGGCAGTACTAATAGTTTTATCAATAGGAGCATTATATTACTTTGGAATAGCAAATGTAGATGATATAAAAAATAAAGTAAAAAGAACAACAACAACTACAACAACAAAACCTCCATTAACAATATTTGATGAAAAATCCAGTCAAAGACCATATGGGGTTATGATAGATAATGTAGCAGGAGCGTTTCCACAGGCAGGGGTACAGGATGCCTTTCTAACATATGAAATAACTGTAGAGGGAGGTTTAACAAGACTTTTTGCGCTGTTTAAAGATGACAATGTAAGTAAAATTGGTCCTGTTAGAAGTGCAAGACATTATTTTATAGATTATGCTTTAGAAAATAATGCAATATTTGCACACTTTGGTTATTCTCCACAAGCACAATACGATTTAAGGGTATTAAAAATAAACAATTTAAGTGGTACAACAACAGATGCTGTAATATATAACAGAGATTCAAGTATAACTAAATCACCACATAATGTATTTACTAGTAGTACTCAAATTGTAGAAAGATCATCACAAAAATATAATATGAATACAGGATATGATCCTTTATTAAACTATTCTGTTGAAGAGGTATCACTTGAAAGTTATACTGATAAGATAGTTGCTAATATTGTTAGAGTGCAATATAGATCAGCACTTGCAAGTTATAGTTATAATGCGACTGAAAAAGTATATTATAGATTTATGAATAATAAAGCACATATGGACCGTAACTATAATAAACAGGTTACAGTAAAAAACATAATAGTTGTAAATATGGATACATATGCTTTAAATGATGGTTCGGGTAAAGATAGACAAGGTTTATATAATATTGGTACATTTACTGGATATTACATAACAAATGGTTATGCAATACCAATAACATGTGAAAAGGCATCCAGAGCAGCACAATCTGTATATAAAGATAGTACTGGAAAAGAAATAATAGTTAATGATGGCAACACATATATACAAATACAGCCTAAATCTAAAACCACAACTTTTGAGTAAAAGATATAGAAATATATCTTTTTTTATGCTTGACAATAATAATATATATCTTGTATACTTAAGTAGTCAATTCGGTTCTGTAGTGTAGAGGTTAACACGTCTGCCTGTCACGCAGAAGATCGCGGGTTCAAGTCCCGTCGGAACCGCCATTAAGGCTCTGTAGCTCAGTCGGTAGAGCAGAGGACTGAAAATCCTTGTGTCGTTGGTTCAATTCCAATCGGAGCCACCATGAAATAAATAAGAACAAATATTGTTCTTTTTTATATTAATGCTTTACAAATTAAAAGAAATATGTTATATTAACACGCATGCATTTTGAAAGGGGAAAAATATGAGTTATAAAGATTATAAAAATGTTGCTAATCACCTATGTTGTAGTGGAGAAGAGGTTTGTGATAACCTAAGCGCAGTAACTTGTCCATATATTAAAGAAGTTCTTACAGGAAAAGAAATAACACTTGAAGTATTAAGAAAATTTTCTTTTATTCTAAGAGTAAAAAAGGATACTGATGGTACATATGTTATTCTTGATTGTAAAGGATATAAAAAGGCTAAAAAAGGACAAAATGAATTACAAAGAGAAGCATTTTTAAAACGAGATATAAATGACATAGTTCTTACTGGTTATCGTAGTATTGATTCTGGTAATTCTGGTAGAGTATTAACTAAGAAAATTGATTCAATAATTGGTAATGGTGGTAGATAAATAAAATTATTTATGGTACAATTAACATATATTTAGTATATGTTATGCGCCCGTAGCTCAATTGGATAGAGCGCTTGACTACGGATCAAGAGGTTATGGGTTCAACTCCTATCGGGCGCGCCAAAATAAGATAAACATTTCTTTAAAAAGAGGTGTTTTTTTGTTATAATTATATAGAAGGAAGTGTAACATGTTAAAGATAGTTAATTTTTCTAAGAGTTATGGTAATAATAAAAAGAAAGCAGTAGATAATATTAGTTTAGAAGTTAAAAAAGGAGAGATATTTGGGTTTATTGGACATAATGGAGCAGGTAAAACTACTACTATTAAATCAATCGTAGGTATAATTGATTTTAATGAAGGAGATATATTAATAAATGGATTATCTATTAAAGATAATGAGATAGAGTGTAAACAGATAATATCATATATACCTGATAATCCAGATATATATGGGTCATTAACAGGTATAGGGTATTTAAACTTTATAGCTGATATATATGGAGTATCAAATGAAGAAAGAGAAAAATTAATAAGTAAGTATGCTAATATATTTGAGATATTACCCAATCTAGGAGATTTAATATCTACTTATTCTCATGGTATGAAGCAGAAATTAATAATTATATCAGCATTAATACATAGTCCTAAGTTATTAGTACTTGATGAACCATTTGTAGGTCTAGATCCAATTGCAGCCCATAATTTAAAGGATATTATGAAAGAGCTATGTAAAAGTGGCTCAGCAATATTTTTTTCATCTCATGTACTTGAAATAGTAGAAAAGCTATGTGATAAGGTAGGTATTATTAAAGAAGGAAATTTAGTCAAAATAGGTACTGTACCAGAAATAAAAGGTGATAAGAGTCTTGAATCAATATTCTTGGAGATAGAAAAAGCATGAAACAGTTATTTAAATTATTAAAGATAAGTTTTATTAATGATTTAGGCATAAATAAAATAAAAAAATATAAGTTATTTAAAAAAATAGCAATAGTATTTATAGTTTTATATATATTAGCATCTTTAACTACATCAATATCTGTTTATACAGCATTAATAATGGATAATTTAACTAAATATAATATGAATATATATATGATACCAATGATATTTTTATTAATATTCTTTGTATCTTTTATGTTTACAATATATAATGCTAAAGCAAGTTTATTTGAATCAAAAGACAATAATTTATTATTATCTATGCCTATAAATAAGTTAGTAATATTATTATCTAAAATTATTAAATTATTAGTTATTAATTTATTAATGGCTTTATTTATATTAATACCTGCATCTATAATATATATATCAAGAGTACATGTTGATATTACTTTTTACCTATACATAATAGTATCTCTATTATTTATAACAATAATACCAACAACATTAGCATCTTTATTTGGATATCTAGTTGCATATTTAACATCTAAATCTAATTTTAAGAATATAGCAGAGATAATACTATCATTACTATTTATATTTGGAATATACTATGGAATGTATAATGGTCAAAAAATACTTATGTATTTTATTAATGATAAAGAAACAGTATTAAATATAATAAAATATACTTTTTATCCTATATATTTAATAATAGAGGTATTCATACAAAATAATATTAAATCTTTATTTGTATTTATAGCTATAAATATAGTATTCATAACTATATTTACATATATTATGAGTATTAGATATAAGAATATTATTTCTAAATTAAGTGAAAATAAAACTAAACCTAATTATAAAATGGCTAAACTTAAAATAGAAAAACCAAGTAAAGCTTTAATAAGAAAAGAGATAAAAAGATATTTCTCATCACCAATATATTTATTAAATACTTCTTTTGGAGTAATAATGATGTTTGGTCTAGCTCTTGTTACTATATTCTATGATAAGACTAAAATAATGGAGACACTAGAACTTGCAAATGCAAATGTAAATAACTTTCAACTTCTGCTAGCACTTATCCTAATGGTAACATTTATGTCTAACACAACATCAGTATCTATATCATTAGAAGGTCAAAACTTCTGGATAATAAAATCATTACCAATAGAAATAAAGAAGATATTTTATACAAAAATATTACTAAATCTATTAGTAATAATACCAGCATCAATAATATCAATAATAATATTTAAATTCACTTTAGGTATTACAATAATAGAAGTCTTATTACTAATAATACTTACTATATTATTTTCAATTATCACTGCATATTTTGGGTTACTAATAAATCTTAAATTCCCTAAGATGGATGCTCAAAATGATACGGTAGTAGTAAAACAAAGTCTAAGTGTTATGGTTACAATACTAGTACCACTATTTATAAATATGGTTATAATCGGAGTAATGTCACAATATATAGACAAGATCAACTTTAATATTACAATAATGATCACAATAATAATATCTATAATAATAATTTATTTAGAAAACAAACTATTAAATAAATATGGACCCAAATTATTTAGAAATATCAACTAATTATTGATTTAATAAATATTTTATGTTAGAATTACGTTGTACTTTTAAAGTACAATTTTTTACGGGAAGTAGCACAACTTGGTAGTGCGCCTGGTTTGGGACCAGGAGGTTGCAGGTTCAAATCCTGTTTTCCCGACCATGAAATAGCAAGCCCTTATTCTATAAGGGTTTTTTCATGCTCAAAAATTTCTCTGGTCTTGTTTTGGTCTTGCCCAATACACAATCTTTCCAATAATATATTGAAAATGTTAAATTTTTATATCCCGACCATTTAAAAGGAACCCTCAAATTTTGGAGTAATGATACAAAAACTAGGGAAAGAAAATTAACAATTTTATTTTTTATTATAAATGATATATAATTATGTTAGATGTTAGGAAGTGATTAATAAAGTGTCAGTAGAAGAAATAGGTTGTTGTGGAGCATATTGTAAAACTTGTATAGCATATAAGAATCCTTGTCTTGGTTGTAAAGTTGGATATAGTACTGGAGAAAGAGATTTAAAGAACGCAAAGTGCAAAATAAAAGTCTGTTGTGTTAGTAAAAAATATGATTCTTGTGCAGAGTGTAATGAGTATGAAACATGTAAATTTTTAAATGAATTTTATTATAAAAAAGGATATAAGTATTCTAAGTATAAACAAGCAACACAGTTTATAAAGAAAAATGGAAAAGAAAAATTCATTGAGGTTGCAAAAAAATGGAAATGTGCATATGGACGATACGATGAATAAAAAAATTGGGATTCTTTTTGTTCCTAACCATAAAAAAAGCAAGAAGTTATTTCTTGTTTTTTATAAAATTTCTTTCATTATGTTTTCAAATCTTGTATTACTAATTGGACTATAACTAATAACTTCACCGTTGTAAATAATACAGAATGTTCCAAAAGCGCATGGTGATTCTTGTGCTTCCCTAGCAGATTTTATTTCAATTAGGTTAGTATCTAATTTATATTTAGCTTTAGCAGTTTTTATAATCTCGTTAACATTTTTTTCTGTATAAGGACATTGTGCTGATCTTAATATAGTTAGTCCTTTTTTATACTTATCTAATTGTTTTGACATA
>CAYNHX010000023.1:0-10547 GCA_964397275.1 uncultured Muribaculaceae bacterium
ACCTCACGCTTATCAGGCGTGCGCTCTAACCAGCTGAGCTACAAGCCCATTTAAGTTAGTAAAAAACTGACTATTTAATTTTACAATATTAACTTTAAAAATGCAATAATTATTTGCATTTTAAAGCATTTTGATTATATCATGTGTTAAGTATAACATCAACAAAAAACAAGAAATTATATTTCTTGTCTAATTACTATTATTGTTCCTGCTATTATTACTATAATAATACTTGCTATTATATCAACTATTAGTATTGATAATATATTTGCTATATTAAATGCAACTAACACTCCTAATAATACTTTTATTGATATAGAAAATATTATATTTATATTAAATACTTTCTTTGTTAATTTTGCAATATCAATTACATTAACAACTTTTGCAGGATTATCTTTTAATATTACTAAATTAGATGCTGCAAGAGCCTCGCTACTCCATTTACATCCTGTTGATATACCTATATTAGATTCAATTAAAGCTTCTGAGTCGTTTTCCCCATCACCAACAAATACTAACTGCTCATTTTTATATAGTTTGTCTTTATATTCTTTTATAATATCTACTTTTTCTTCTGGTAATAAATCATAGTAATAGTTTTTAGTGCCTAATTTTTTTGCCAAATCTTTTGCATTGTTCAAATTATCTCCAGATACTAATACAATTTCATTTACTCCTACACCATTTAATTTTTGCTTTAGTGTTTTAACTTCACTTTTTATTTCGTCAGATACTATTATATAACCAACATATTTTTTTTCTATTGACATAAATATAATAGTCCCTAATTCTTTTATTTTTGGTATTTTTACTTTTTCTTCTTCCATTAACATGTAATTACCAACTAATATTTTTTTATTATCAATTGTTACTTTTATTCCTCTTGATTCTATTTCTTCGAAATTTTTTATTAATCTTCTTTCGATTTTACCATTATACAATTCCATTATTGCTTCTGAAATCATATGCTCTGAATTTACTTCTGCATGTGCTAAATATTTAATAAATTTTTGTTTGTTTATTTTTGATACTATTTTATCAACTTCAAATTCTCCTTCTGTAAGTGTACCTGTTTTATCAAATACAATGGTTTTTACATTTGTAAGAGACTCTAAATCCTTTTTTTCCTTTATTAATATTCCTTCTCTTGTTGCCACAGTTATTCCAGATAAATATGTAACTATATAAGATAAAAGAAATGTTCCTGGGAATGCAAGAAAAAATATTTTAATAGTTTTATCAAAATTAAATTTTGATAAAATTAAGTATGTTATAGATATTAGTATTATTAAATATACAAAATATAAAGAATATTTTGATATTTTCTTTTCAAAAATAGATTTTTTTAGTGTTGTATTTTTCATAAAATCCACTATTCTTTTTGCAGTAGATTCTTCATATGTTTTTAATACTCTTATTTCAATATCATCTAAAGTATTAATTGATCCACTTATTACTTCATCATTTTTAGTAACATCTATTAACATTTTATCTCCTGTAATCATAGATGTATCTACTTTACTTACTCCTTTTGTAACTATTCCATCAAAAGGTATTCTTTCCCCTTTATATACAATTACAACATCATCTTCTTTAATTGATTCTGGTATTACTTTTTTTGCTGCATCATTAATATATATATATACATATTCTGGTCTAAAATCAATTTCTCTTTCGATTAGTTTTTTTAAATAGTTTTCAATAAACTCTTTAAAAAACATTAATAAACGATATGCCAAAGTTATAAAGTATGCTATGTAAATAGATTCAAATATTATTATAAAGAATGTAGTCAGAAAAAACATTTTTTCTAAACTTGGTTTCTTTAAAAACCTATTCTTAAATGCAATAATAAAAACATCATATATTAAAAATATATAAGCAAAAAAACAAAAATAAAATTTTGCAATTTCATTATTAATTAAAGATGAAATTATATATAATATTGTACTAATTATTAATCTACTGAGTTCCCCTTTTTCAAGATTTATCAAGTCAATCACCTTTTCAATATATTATTTTTCTTTCCAGTGTATAATACCATTTTTTGATGATTAGGTCAAATTATTATATTAAATATATATACTTATTTTTTATAATTGTGATATAATTAAATAGAGCCTAAATCTCTTAGAAAGGTTTTTTTATTTGGTGATAATTATGACAAAATATGTATTTGTAACTGGTGGTGTTGTATCTGGTTTGGGAAAAGGTATAACAGCATCGTCAATTGCCCTATTACTAAAATCAAGAGGATATAAAGTCTTTATGCAGAAATTCGATCCATATATTAATGTGGATCCAGGTACTATGTCTCCATATCAACATGGAGAAGTTTTTGTTACTGCTGATGGATCTGAAACTGATCTTGATTTAGGTCATTATGAAAGATTTATTGATGAGGAATTAAATTATGCGTCTAACATTACTACTGGCAAAATATATTCAAGTGTTATTGAAAAAGAACGTCGTGGTGATTATTTAGGTGGTACAGTACAAATAGTACCCCATATTACCAATGAAATTAAAGGTAAGATATATGAAGCTGGTAAAACATCAGGTGCTGATATAGTTATTACTGAAATTGGTGGTACAGTTGGAGATATGGAGTCTTTAGCATTTCTCGAGTCATTAAGACAGATTAGAAATGAAATTGGGTTAAATAATTCGTTTTTCGTACATACTACACTTGTACCTTATATATATGGATCTGGAGAACTAAAATCAAAACCTACCCAAAAAAGTATAATAGAACTAAGAGGTATTGGTATTCAACCAGATGTAATTGTTGCAAGAACGCCTGATAGTTTAGGTGATGACTTAAAAGAAAAAATATCACTTTTCTGTTCTATTCCAAAAAATAATATTATTGAAGCATTAGATGTGAAAAATATATATCAAGTCCCAATTAACTTTTATAATCAACATATTGATGAAATAGTATTAGATCAATTTAAATTAAAAAGAAGGAAAATAAAAATAGCTGACTGGAAGAAATTAGTATATACTGTTGATAATTTAAAACAAGAAATAGAAATAGCTCTTGTTGGTAAATATACTAACTTACATGATGCTTATTTATCTGTTACAGAGGCTTTAAAACATGCTGGATACAAGCATAATGTAAAAATATTTATTAATTGGATTGATTCTGAAAAACTAGAAGCAGATATTGTTAATTTAGATGAGATATTTAAAAATACAAGTGGTATTATTGTGCCTGGCGGGTTTGGTCAAAGAGGCATAGAAGGCAAAATAAAAGCCATTAAATATGCTAGAGAACATAACATACCTTATTTGGGTTTATGCTTGGGGATGCAACTGGCTACTATTGAATTTGCTAGAAATATTTGTAATCTTAATGATGTTAATTCTACTGAATTTAATTGTGATTGTGAACATAAAATTATTGATTTAATGGAAGATCAAAAAAAGATAATTAATATGGGAGGAACATTACGACTTGGTAATTTTGAGTGCACAATAAATCAAAATACTTTAGCTAATAAATTATATAAAGAAAAAAAGATACCTGAAAGACATAGACATAGATATGAATTTAATAATAAATATAAAAAATTATTAGAAAGTA
Source organism: uncultured Muribaculaceae bacterium (assembly GCA_964397275.1). GTDB lineage: Bacteria > Bacillota_I > Bacilli_A > RF39 > UBA660 > DAOOPL01. The sequence continues at coordinate 3,596 of CAYNHX010000023.1, forward strand.
ATGGAATGATATTTTCTGGAATAAATAAACCTAGTAATTTAGTAGAAATAATTGAGATTCCTAGTCATAAATTTTTTATAGCATGTCAATTCCATCCGGAGTTTAAAAGCAGACCTGTAAGGTGTCATCCGCTTTTTGATGGGTTTATTGAAGCAAGTAAGGATAATAAAAAATAGAAGCTATAGCTTCTATTTTGCTTTTGTCAATGACAGTGAACAAGTATTTGCTGGTATTTTTACCCATCTTTCTATTAAATTTTTTAATTTCTTTCCATTTTCATCTGTTGGAAATGTTGTATTATAATAATTGGAATATTCTTTTAAATTTGCAAGACTATTTATATAATTATGGTAGTACATTGCATATGTTTCTGCAAAGAACTCTTCTCCTCCAGCACTATATGTATAATAACTAAAATATGTCTTCCCATTATTATATTTATTTTTATAATAATTAAATAAATTTACATATTCTGTGGTATCTGATATTTTTATATATTTATATGTTTTTTCTTCTTTTGTGAAGTTTTTACAGTTTGCTAATGCATAATAATCTAAACTGTGTGCTGCTTCATGTATTAAATTAATTGGTTGATAACTACTAGCCATTAATACTATGCTTGTTTTTTCTAATGATGTTATTCTTGTGTATGCTCTTGGTGGGTTATTTGTATTTCCATGTAATGAATATCCAACGGATGCTCTTGATGCAAGTAAATATAATTTTTTAAAATGCATAAGATATTCTGGTAGAAATTCTTGACTTTCATTTCCGGATACTTTTTTACTGTTTCTAAGCATTTCTATATATTTATATACAGAACTACTATCTGCTCCATCTTCAATAAATACTTCTACATCTCTTATTTTTTCAGGATATTTATAAATAGTTTTTAATCCTTTTACAACTAAATCATCTGGATCAGTTACTGGTAATAAATTACTCTCATTTTGATTTACATTAGCTGTAACTGTATATACTTTTGTTTTTAATATTCTCTTACCATTTTTAGAATTACTACTGGTATATATTAATAATTCTCCATATCTTGTACCATTTATTGTTAAAGTTCGGCTCATATTTATATCTTTATTTATTTTTGCCATTTTACTAGTATATGATATTTTACCATCTTTATATGTTACCCATTTATAATAATAATTACCACCATTATACTTTATTGATATTGGTATTTTAACAACTGAATTATAACTAGCTGTTGTGCCGTTAAAATTACTATTATTTAATACAGGTACACCTATTGTTGCAACTGGTATTTTTCCAGTGCCTTTAGTTGTAGTTGTTTTTATTGTTGTTGTAATTATTTTTTTAAATATTTCTGTATAACAATCTTTTTTCTTGCCATTACTATTAGTAACTATAATCTTACCTTGTCTTTCATAAGAAGTAAATGTAAGAGTTACAACTCTTATACCTTTATAATCTTCAAAAAATTTTTTCCAAATAGCATTAGGTCCTGTTTTATTATCTTGATTAGTATACCATCCCCATTTGTCATTACTATTTATTGGTGTTACTTTTATTACTTCTTTTTTATCCGTTTTATTATATGTTACTTTAGGACATACTATATCTTCTGTTTTTGTTGTTGTAGTTGTTGTAGCACTTGTTGTAGTGCTTGTTGTAGTTGTTGATTCCCATTTTATTTTATAATCTTTATATGCCCAACCTATTTCCTTGTTATAATCCCATCCAAAAGGTTTCCAAATTATTTGATTTGGATTTTCTTGTACAATATCATTATTACCAGTTGTCCACTTAACAAGAATTCTTCCTATTTGTTCCCTTTGTGCTCCTTCTTGTTTTTCAAAACACACAACTTGACTTACCTGGTCTGTTGCTGTGTAGCCTTCTATTTGTTTTGCAGCAATTTCTGGAAAAAATGGATCATTACTGTTTTTATAATATACATGTATTCTCCAATTTTTTTCTGCTCTTCTTGGTATAAATACTTTAAAGCACATACTATTTTGTTGTCTTTCCACAACAAATTTATTATTTAATTGTATAGCACCAGAATATTTTTCTGCTGTACTAATACCAATTAATTCAAGTGGAGTTTTACCACTTAGTACACTTGTACCTGATAATACTAGAGTAACACATAATACTATAGCAAGTACTAATTCTAATTTTACAGCTTTTATAAAGCTATTTTCTGCAAGTTTTGGTCTGCCAACACTATAATCTAACTTTGGTTTTAATAACTCTTTTATTTTATTTATCACAATAATTCTCCTATGTTCTATATAATATTATTATATGCATATATATATATTATGTAAATTAAAAAAAACAAGTATGTAAAGTAAAAAGCACTAAAAGTGCTCTTTTATATACTCATATCCTTCTTTTTGTATTTTATATAAGATATTACTATACTAATTATAGATATTATTAATGAAATTATAATATAAAATATACTTATTTTATTACTAGGTATTATTACTTTAGCATCGAAATATTGAAACGGAGTTAAAATATTTAATACTTTTAATTTGTCAAATATATCTATAATTAATGATAAGAAAAATGTACCAAGTAGTATACTCATTGCTATTGAACTTGTTTTCTTTTTATTTGATATAGCTGATATTAATATTCCTAAACTTAAGAATAGTAATTGAATAATAAATATACCTATCATTAATAAAATTAATGTATTATATATATTATCATCAGTAAATATCTTAAGTGCTACTAAAGAGCTTATAAATATAGTTATATTTATTATAAATATACTTAATATAGAATATAATACTTTATATATTAATATCTTGTTTCTAGTAATTGGTTTGGTCATTAAAAACTCTGATGTTTTATCTTTTTCTTCTTTTGATATTATGTTAGATCCAAGCATTATAGCATGTATTGCTGCTAGTAAAAGTAGATATATGTATACTGCTCCATAATATCCAATTGGAGTAGCAATATCAAGTTTAGACATACCAAATATAGATTGCAAGCTCTTGGGCATATCATTTAATATACTAAGCATCTCTTTAGTACCAGTACTTACCAAGGCATCATATTTTTGCATACACATTGCAATAAACAATATTATACATATTATCCATATAATCATTGACTTTTTATTAGCTTTAATTTCTCTTATAAATATATTCATACTCTCTCCTATAAAACATCTTTATTCTTATGAATAATAATACTTGATGTATAAAATACTATAGTAAGAGCTATACATAACAATAAATATTTTAATTCGTATTTTTTATTATCTAAAATGTAATTCATATCAAAATATCTAAGTGGCAGGCAAAATCTTATTTTCTCATCCATAAATATTGCTAAAGAGTTTAATCCAATTACTATAGCTAATGATATAGTAATATTATTTTTAACATTTTTTATAATAAATGAAATAATTAAACCCAGTGTTAAGTACAATATACTAATTAAATATATAGATAAATTAATTAAAAAATAAGTATATAAATTTATACTATTACTAAATCCCAATAATATAAAATATATCATAAAGAATAATATAGTATTACTTACTGTAATAAGTATAAATGTTGATAATAACTTAATATTTAATAATTTAACTCTAGATATTGGTTTAGAATATATAAAGTCTGTTGTCTTTAATCTTTTTTCTTTAGACAATATATTAATACCCATTAACATTGAATATATCATTGTACAAAGGGTTATAAATCTAATAGGAAATGATATGTAGTAACCCAAAATATTATCTAGCTTCATTATTTTTAAATTAAATATTGTTTGTACTTGAGATGGAAAATTCTTCATTATATTTTTAAATTCAGTAATATCATTTTTAATAAGAGGATAAAAAGATATAGTTAAAAAAGATATTCCAAGTATCACTAATGTCCATATTAAAATGTATTTAAAATTAATCTTTAATTCTCTTTTTAATATACTCATAATTATTTATCCTTACTATAATAATGCATAAATATTTCTTCTAGATCTGGATCAATAATAGATATATTACTTAACTTGATATCTTTTAGTTTATTAATTATTATATTAATATCTCCCTTATATATAAAGCTTATCTCATTATCATTAATAACTAAATTATTAACACCTTTTATATTAAAGTCTTTCTTAGAAAACTTATCATTAGTATCTATTTTTATTTTCTTATAATTATTACTAGTAATAGATGACATATCCTCTATCTTTACTATTCTGCCTTCTTTAATAATTGCTACTCTATCACATATCTTTTGTACTTCGGAAAGTACATGTGATGAGAAAAATATAGTTACTCCTTTTTTATTTTCTTCTTTTAATAAATCATAAAACTTTTTTTGTACTAAAGGATCAAGTCCACTTGTTGGTTCATCAAGTATTAATAATCTGGGATTATGAATTAATGCTTGAACAATACCTACTTTCTTTTTATTACCAAAAGATAGAGTTTCTATTTTTTGTTTTAAATTTAAATCAAATAATTTAGATAACTCCTTTATTCTTTTGCTACAATCTTTTTTATAAAAAGATGCTGAATAATTAAGTAAATCGATTACTCTCATATCTTCATAATAATATACTTCTCCTGGCACATAACCAATATTTTTTAAAATCTCACTATATTCTTTAACAGTATCTTTATCAAATATCTTAGCAGAACCACTTGTTGGATGTATTAAATTTAATAATGTTCTAATAGTAGTAGATTTACCTGCCCCATTTGGTCCTATAAATCCAAATACTTCTCCTTCTTTAACATTAAAATCCACTCCAATAATACCCCTTGATCTACCATAAAATTTACTTAAATTTTTTACTTCTATAATGTTCATAATATCTCCTATATATAAATTATATCACAATAAAAAAGATTAGTTTTCACTATCTTTTTTATTTTTTCTTTTTCTAATTCTTCTCTTTCTTTTTGATGTAGTACAAATCTCTGGCTCAATTATTTCTGTTTTTAATACCTCACCAATTATACTGTTTTCTTCTTTTCTTCGTTCATTTAAATATTCAAAAAACTTTTCTTGAATTTCTTCTACATTTTTACAATCACTATAATAACTAGATAAATCATATAATCCATCATATTCACTTTGACCATTAATATTTAATGTTGCACTAAATTTATCCTTATTTCTTACTAATATATTTGGATTATCTATTACCCTTGAAAGTTTATTTTCAGATACCATAAAATCTAGTGTTATTTCTGGATTTTGATTATTATCAATATATCTGTTTTTATATACTGCGAAATAATCTAAATAGTCCTCTATATCTGATATATCCATATTTTTAAAGTCAACATCCGGAAATTTTAATTCTAATTTATCATAAGAACATACATATCTATGATACTTAAATGCTATTTCTTCACTAGTACCTTCTTTATAAAATTGATTTGATTCAACAAGTACTAAGCCTTTTTCATGTCTTTCTACTTTTTGACAATACATACCATCTAGTTCTTTATGATATACATAATACATATCTAATACATTATCATCACTATAATTTATTATCATATATGCTTGAATGTAATCTCCTTTATTTGATCTAAATATTTCAATAATATTTAACCCACTTTTATATACTAGTCTTTCTTTACCATCAACACTTTCAAATACACTTACTGCTTTAAAATCTTTAAAACAAGGTAACATTATATCAAGTAAATTACTATCTTCTAATTCTGGAAATACCATTACTAATTGTTTTCTTATTTTTGACATTGTTTCTTCTTTTTCATTTAATTTCATTTTAACTCTCCTATATATATTATATCATTTAACATTGTTTATCTCAAATATTTCTTTCAAATTTAAGTATTTTCCCTGTTGGTTTTTCTACTAAATTTGTTTCTATTTCTTCTTCACCAATTTGTAAAACTAATTTTTCTTCAAAATTATTAATTGAAAATAGTTTTAATGAAATATCTCCCTGAGATTTAATTTTCAATATTTTACATATGTTTTTTCTAATCTTGTTTAAGTTTAAACTGGTTTGCATATTACTAATATAATTAACAACCAATTTTATTTTATCAATACTATCACATTTATCAGTATATAATATGCATTCAATTGAATACTTACTTGATCTATCTCTAATTATATATCTTCCTTCATCAACATGTACATGACAGTTACTATTCTTTTCTTCATTTTTATATGTTAATTGTGATAATTCTGTTGTGAATATTTTGTTTTTAATATATTTATATATATATATTACATCAAAATCTTTATTACTTATTGTAATTTCTTTTACATCTCCAAAATCTTCTATAGAAATATTATTATATGGATCTTTTTTGCCATTTATTGAGTATCTAAATGATACATAAGCCTCATCACCTAAAACATCATATAATATAATCACATCATCTTTATCTAGTTTTTTATGTGTTTTTGATAATAACTCTGATAAATTAACTAATTCATTATCACTATCAAAATAACTAGTTACTATCTCTCTAATATGTTGTAAATTTGTGTGTATAATTATTTTGGGTACATTTAGAAATAATCTTAACAATTTCTTTGATCTTTTTTTTAACAATTCTAATTTTAAATTGTTTGACATAAAAATAATCCCCCGTTTGAGCGATTATTCTATCATAACTAATTAAAAAATGCAATATTATTGCATTTTACTCATCATTTTAACAATATATTTTATTGCAAATTTATCGTTGAGTTTATATAAGAAATTCATAAACTTAGAATCAGATCCTACATACGCTTTAAATTTATTTTTACTTATTGCAGCAATTATTTGAGACGCTGCTTTATCTGGATTAAGCATTTTCATTTTAGTATCACCTTTTGTTTCCATAATGACACCAGAGTTTTTAGTAATATTCGTATTTATAGCTCCAGGCAATATTAATGTTGCATGAACATTAGTATCTAAAAGCTCTGCATATAATCCTTCAGTAAATAGCTTTAAAGCT
>CAYNHX010000024.1:0-10195 GCA_964397275.1 uncultured Muribaculaceae bacterium
GGTATAGGGCTAGTACCAACTCCACCAGCAAGAACTGAAAAACGTTTAGTTATAGCTCAAAAGAGAGTTTTATTTGGCTATTTCTTCTATTCTATAACACCCGACATGTTTAATGATTTACAGATTAGACATGGTTTCTTATGGGGAAGAATATATATTGATACTATTATGGGTCCTTATGGTGGATATGTTTTAAATCAATCGGTTAGATTGCCACTTAGAAAGTTTAGGAAGAACGATTATGAACTTTTAAATAAATATATTGATTTAGAAAAAAGTAAAGATATTAAAGAGAAATTGGTTTTATTACAAGACAAAATACGGGGTGTATATATTGGTAGTAAACAAGAAGAAAAAGAGTTAAATCTAAATGAAGAAACTCAAAATAAGTATAATGTATTAACAAGAGCTATAAAAGAAAAAAGAAAAGTAAAAATATTATATTATTCTTATGACAAGGGAGAAAATGAAAGGACAATTGATCCCGCAGAAATGTTTCTTTTTCAAGACGGATGGTATTGTGCGGCATACTGTGAAAAGAGTCAAGATATAAGACATTTTGAGTTAAAAAGAATAATTAATTATGAATTGTTAGAAGAAAAATACGAGTAGACGAAATACTTCCTACATATGAGTTATATTTAACTTATATAAGGAGGTATTTTTTATGGAAAATGAAAATAAAAAACAGTTTAATAAATTGCTTATAAGTGACGAATACATATTATGGTTAAGTAATTTTATGAACAATCATAATAAAATTGACGATGTGTTTTTTATACATGGTGGTGGTCCTTCATTTGATAAAGAAATGATTGGATATTTAAAATATTTATTTGCAGAAATAAATAAATATATTATTAAAAATGATATTGATTATGATAGTAGTTTTACCTACTTACTGAAGCACGGGAATCATATTTATTCAATATATTCTAATGGAGATGGCTATTCATGCACAAGGCATGATTTTAGTACATATCTTAAAGAAAAAGATGTACTACCATATATTGAATATGAAGATTTAAAAAAGCAATTTATTAAGCACATGAAATTAAATTTTGAACTTTTAAAAGAAAGAGTAGAAGATGCATTAAAATATACAGACTTAGAATACATCAGTAGTGAATTAACTAAATTAAATGGTCCAACAATATTAAGTGGAGTTGGAGGATCTTCTGTAGTATCAGAATTTGGAACTAAAATTTTAAATAAAAAAAATAAAATAATTACGATTAATAGTGAACCACGAGATTTTATTTACCGTAATTATGATAATTTTAATAATGTTATCGCATGCAGTTATTCAGGAAATAATTATGGGGTAGACATGTCGTTTTCTAATAATTTAAATAAATATTTATTATCTAATAACACTTGTGAAAATGAATCAGTAACGAGTTTAACTTATTCAACAACAATTACTAATGAAAAAAGTTTTATTTCTTTAGGTGCAACATTAATCCCAATAAGTATATTATTTAATTATTATAGTAATGGGAATAGTAAAAAAACATTAGATTTAATTAAAGAATATAATTTTAATTTTATACCTATTAGTAATATATATGAGATATTTAGTGGTTATGATACATCTACAACATCAAAATATTTAGAATCAACCATGGCTGAAGCGGGCATAGGAATACCCATAATACATGATAAATATTCATATTGTCATGGTAGATCAACATTAAGTATAAATTATTTAAGTAATGCAATATATTTAAATAGAAATACAGAACTTGATATACTTCTAATGGAAGAACTAAAGAAGTATTATAAATCTATAATAATTATTGATTCTAAATATAATGACCAAATCCTAGATGATTATCAAATGTTAATTCAAGCCATGTATTTAACAAAACATATAGCGGAAGCCAAAGGTAAAGACTTATCGAAAGTAGAATATTCACCTATTGTAAAGAAATTATATAAATACAATGGGGGCATATAATATGAATATAACTTATGTAACACGTAAAGAAGTATATTTATTTCAAAAAAAAGAAAAAACAGCAGCACATTAAAAAACTAGCAATATATTTATAAAAAATGATATAATTAATTTACAGGAGGGTTTATGAGTAGTAAAGTGAAAGAAAATACTGATTATAATGAAAAAAAAGCACATTTAGAAAGAGAACTTGAAAAACGCAGAGGGCAAAAAAAGACAAATAATATATATTTTTGTAAAGGGACTTATATGACAGCGACGGATTGTGATATTGTACATGGAAGCGGAGTCATCAGACTGCAAAGAGAAGATTCCAGAGCAGAATTTAGAAGATATATTAATATTGAAAATGAAGATGAACTTTTTGAAATTTCAATTGAAATGTGTAATCTTTTTGAACAAATATATAAAGTTATTTTTCCAAAATCAGTTTATTATTCAGAAAGGGAATATCAAATCATTAAAGCAGATTTTTTAAATAGTATAAATACAGTTTCTCAAGAAGAAGCAATTAAAAAAGCATTATCTTATAATAAAACACCACGCAGGAGGGTTTTTAAATGATTAATTCAAGAGATTCAGCAATAGATAATTTTGATGAAAAAATGTACTTAATACCTTTTAATATTGGCACATTTCTTACAAACAACGAAACAAATGAACTATTTAAAGTAGTAGAATATATTATTAATAGTTATGGTATTTTTACACATATTATGCACATAGAAAAGGGAAATATATCTGGTACAGGGCCTTTTAAAGTAGTAGATATGAGAAATCAAGGTGAGGTAATATCTATCTCAACTAACGAGCTAACTGAAAATTATACAAAATCAGCATTTTCATATATAGTACCAAAAAATAATAAGCAAAACGATGATAAAGGAATATCCTTTATAAAAAAGTAGCAATATAGTTGATGAAAAAAGGAGAAAACATGTCAAAAGAAGAGAATGTACTTAGATATTATGTATTATGTAATAAGCTAAAAGATGTAATAAGAACAGGGTGGAAAGATTGGAATGTTAAAAGAGACAGATTAGAAAGTGTTGCTGAGCACATATATGGAGTACAAATGCTTGCAATTGCAATGAAGTCAGAATACCAATATGATGTAGATATTGCAAAAGTAGTAATGATGCTTGCAGTACACGAGTTAGAAGAAATAATTATTGGTGATTTAACACCATTTCAGATAACAAAAGAAGAAAAATCTAAAATAGGAAACAAAGCAGTTACAAAAATTTTAGAAGGTTTAATAGATAAAAAACAAATTATGGACATGACTATAGAATTTGACGAAAGAGAAAGTGAAGATGCAAAATTTGCACATTTTTGTGACAAACTAGAAGCCGACTTACAATGCCGTATATATGATGAAGAAGGGTGTGTAGATATAAGTAGTCAAGATAACAATAATACTATGGATGATTCAAAAGTAAAGGAACTGCTTAATAATGGAATGTCCTGGTCTGAAATGTGGTTGACTTTTAATAGGGATAAGCATAATTATGATGAGCATTTTAAAGCGGTTTCAAATTATGCATCAGAGCATAATATAAGCGATATTTCAAAAATATAAATAGTTAAATATCATAAGAAATAGTAGATACTATACTAATTAAAAGATTTATTGAAAAAGGAGTAAAACATGGAAGATAATAAAATTATTGATTTAGAAAAAAGAATAAGAGCTATTGAAGAAAGAAATAATAAAGTTGAAAAAGACAAAGCTTGGGAAATATCTTTACTAAGAAAAATAATAGTATTAGTGATAATATATATAATTGCAATTTTATATTTAAAAATAGCAGATACAACAAATCCATATTTAGGAGCAATAGTTCCTTGTGTTGGTTTTTTCTTGTCAACCCTTACAATAAATACAATAAAAAAACATTGGTTAAATAATTATAACGATATTAGGAATAAATAATGGAAAAATTTTATTTAGAAGAGCCAGGCATCGAAGGAAAAAAACAAATCTTTGAATATATTGAAGAGCACATTAAATACGACTCTGAATTACACGGTACTGAAAATCTAGAAGATTATATAAAAGATTTAACATATGAAAAATGGCTTGAAAATATAGAAAACATGAAAGATGAAAACTATTCAAGTTTAAAAAACCTTGTACCTAGCAGAACTTATTTTCTAATTAGAAAAGGCGACAATAAAGTAGTGGGTAACGTAAATATCAGAACAAAATTAAATGAAGAAATTATAAAGTTTGGAGGAAGTGTGGGATATACAATACGACCCACAGAAAGAAAAAAAGGATATGCAAAGATACAACTATATTTAATACTTATGAAAGCTAAAGAATTTAATATTGACAAAGTAGCAATTCACTGTGATATTAATAATCAAGCATCTAATAGTACAATAAAAGCACTGGGTGGTATTTTTGAACGACAAGATTATAATGAAGGTCATAATATAAGATATAATGTTTATTGGATAGATGTAAATAAATCTCTATCAAATTATAGTGATACTTATTTGAAATATATAAGTTCATATAAAAAGAGTAAAATAATATTTAAAAACAGGAGGTAATATGAAAAATTATAGTAATGAGATAGTGTTTAGAGGTCATCCAGATAAAGTGTGTGATCAAATAAGCGATGCTATACTAGATGAATGTTTAAAACAGGATAAAAATAGTCGTTGTGGTGTAGAAGTAGTTGGTGGTAAAGGGAAAATATTTATTACAGGAGAAGTAACTACTAGCGCTGATATAAATGTTGAAAACATTACAAAAAAAGTATTAAGGGATATTGGATATAGAACAGATTACGAAGTTATAGATAACATAGGAAAACAAAGTCTGGACATCGCGCTTGGAACAAATGACGAAGTTGGGGGTGCAGGAGATAATGGGATGATGTTTGGTTATGCTTGCAAAGATACAGAAGAATATTTACCAACTGCAATGGTTATTTTACAAAAGTTAAGTCAAGAATATGATAATTTAAGAAAAAAAGATAAAAGATTCTTGCCAGATGGTAAGGCACAGATAACAGGACTTTACAATAAAAACAAATTAATCAAAATCAAAGCATTTACAATTTGTTATCAAAATACAGAAAAAGAAAGAGAACTTACTGATAATAAGTTAATAGAAATATGCAATACTATTTGTAATAAGTATGAAATAGAAGTAGAGGAATATCTAATTAATCCAACTGGAAGATTTGAAGTAGGGGGATTTGATGGAGATGCTGGATTAACGGGTAGAAAGATTGTTGTAGACAGTTACCAGTCATTTGCAAATGTAGGAGGAGGAGCCTTCTCAGGAAAAGACCCAACAAAAGTAGATAGGTCAGGTGCATACAAAGCAAGAGAGCTAGCAAAAAGAATTGTTAAAACAACACAAAATATAAATTGGTGTGAAATACAATTATCATATGCTATCGGCAAAGAAGAACCGCTTGCAATATATATTACATCAGATATTGGAGATATAGAAGTTCCAAATAACTGGTATGAGGAGTGTAAACCAAAAAATATTATTAAAGATCTCGATTTAAAAAACACATGTTATGAAGAAAAAGCAAGATTTGGTCATTTTAAAGACTAGAAAATTATAAAAGGTCGTTTGACCTTTTTATTTACACTTTTACTAATTTAGGCCGAAAAAACGTTGTAAAATGTTATAATAATTATTATAACAATAGAGATGGATACGAAAAAAATCAGTAAACTAATTGAATAAAAACAGAAAGGCACAAAAATGAAATTAATCGAAGCATATAATAAATTAATAGAAGATGCCTATAAAAAGGAATCAAATGGGGTTGTAAAAGAAAGAGAAGGCATATTTAATGGTGAAGAAGATTTAATATATAAAGCTTATTCTATGTATTATTTATCTTTAGACAAAGAAGCAATGATTGAAATTTTAAAAAATATTGAAAACAAATTATTAGAAAAAACAGAGAACGAGTTGGCAAAAAATTCTTTTGATTATTTTTTTGAAATAATGGTCATGTGTACCAAAGAAGCAAAAAATTTTTTTGGGCCAAGAGACAGCGACAAGGACCCGTTGTCAGTTATAATTAAAAATTCCAAAACTTCTGAAGATGAAAGTATGATTTGTACATTTTCAGATCTAAAAAATCAGGGAGTAGGAGAATGTGCTGAGAATTCTGCACTAATATTTAATTGTGCAACAGTATTATATTATGCTGGAGTTATAAATGAAAAGCCGATTTATGTTGGATGTCAAATGAAGACTAGTAGCCAAAATGGAGGGCATGCAATAATTGCATTTGAACATATTACTAACAAAGGAGAAAAATCATATATTTTATATGATCCAGTAAACCTAATTAAAACAAAAGATAACGAAGTCTATTATGCATTTTTTTCATTATCTGAAGAAATGTATATAGAATTTATAAATGGAAAGCCCCTTGATAATATTAATAACGTTTATAATAAAGAAGAAGCAGAAGAGAGAACATATTATGGGCATATAGAAAAAGAATACAAGTTTTTGTAAATATATAAAAGGTCATTTGACCTTTTTCTTAACACTTTTACTAATTTAGGTTAAAATATATGATATAAAAATGTTATAATATTTAATATGGTGATAATATGGATAAAAAAGAAATAAAAGATAAGTATAGTAAATTGATGTTTAGATTTAACAAATTAAAGGAGTATCTTTGAATACAATGAAAAGAAACAAAAATTAAGTCTGTTAGAAAAAGAAAAAGAAGATTCCACTTTTTGGTCTGATCAAGAGAATGCAGATAGAGTTTTAAAGTCTATTAAAGCACTAAATTCAGTATTAGATAGAGTAGATAATTTAGAAAATATTAGTAATAGCATTACTATATGCATAGAATTACTTGAAAATGAAGATGATAAATCTACTTTAGAAGAAGCAGAAAAATTAATTGATAAATTAGATAGCGACATGTCTGAAACAGAGTTAGTAATGTATTTTTCTAATCCTGAAGATATAAAAGACACATATTTTGAAATACATTCTGGAGCAGGAGGTACAGAAGCTTGTGATTGGACACTTATGCTAAGCAGAATGTATACAAGATATTTTGATAAAAAAGGTTATAAATATGAAATAATCGATTATCAAGAGGGAGAAGAAGCTGGGATAAAAAGTGTTACTTATTATGTAAGTGGTGAGTATGCATTTGGATATTTAAAGAACGAAAAAGGGGTGCATAGGTTAGTAAGATTGTCTCCATTTGATTCAAATAATAGAAGACACACTTCTTTTGCAGCAGTTGATGTAATACCAAAATACGATGATAAGATTGAAATAGATATTAAAGATAGTGATTTAAAAATAGATGTATATAGAAGTAGTGGATGTGGAGGACAAGGAGTAAATACAACTGATAGTGCTGTTAGAGTAACTCACATTCCATCAGGCATAGTAGTAACATGTCAAAACGAAAGAAGTCAGTTAAAGAATAAAGAAACAGCAATAAATGTATTAAAAAGCAAACTATATCAAATAGAAAAAGAAAAAGAACAAAATAAATTAAAAGATATTAAATTAAGTAACAAGAATATTGAATTCGGTTCACAAATAAGAAGTTATATATTACATCCATATTCATTAATTAAAGATCATAGAACAGAGTATGAAACAGGTAATGTTCAAAAGGTCCTAGATGGAGATTTGGATGAGTTTATAAATCGAAATATAATAAATCAATAAAAAGGTGGTGTTAAAATGGCGTTTATTAGTTTTCAAGATGTAGAAAAAACATATAAAAATGGTATTAATGCATTATACGGAGTTAATTTAGAAATAGAAAAAGGTGAATTTGTTTTTATTATAGGTGCGTCTGGTAGTGGAAAATCTACTATATTAAAGATGTTAACTAGAGAAGAAAAACCAACAAGGGGCAAAATTATTTTAGGCGGTGTTGAAGTTGCCAAAGTAAGAAATAGTAAAGTATATAAACTAAGAAGAAAAATAGGTGTTGTTTTTCAGGACTATAAATTATTAACAAAATTAACGGCATATGAAAATATTGCTTTTGCACTTGAAATGTATGGATTAAGCAAAGAAGAAGTAAGAAAAAAGGCACTAAAAGCCCTAGACTTAGTTGGATTAAAAGCAAGACACAAAAGCTATCCACATCAATTATCTGGTGGAGAACAACAAAGAATAGCAATTGCAAGAGCAATTGTTAATTCCCCAAAACTTCTTATTTGTGATGAACCAACTGGCAATTTGGATAAAGATTTTGGTGCGGAAATAATGAAGGTACTAGAAAAAATCAATTCATTAGGGACAACAATAATGATGGCAACACATGATGCTACAATAGTAAATAAAATGAAAAAAAGAGTAATAGCATTAAACAATGGTAAAGTAATAAGCGATGTAGAAAAGGGGGAATATATAATAAATGAAAATAATAAGAATACTGATTAAAAATTTCAGAGATGGAATTAAAAGTGTAATTAGAAATTTTAGTCTTTCTGCATCATCAATATCATGTATTGGTGTCACTTTAATAATATTATCTGCAACAATGATAGTGTCATACAATGTTGAAAATTTTACTAAATTAATTAAAAAAGATTTTACAATAGTTGTGTTTATAAAAAACTCGGCAACAAAGCAAGAAATAAAAAATCTTGAGGCAGAAATTAAAGGCCTAGATAATATTTTAAGTGTAAAACACGAATCAAAAACAAAAATAGCGGATGATATGAGCCAAACATCAGATGTTTTTAAAAGCATTGTAAATAATTGGAAAGAAGGAGAAAATCCTTTGCAAGACACTATGCTAATTAAAATTAAGAATATTGATAATATAAACGTTACAGCAGAAAAAATAAAGATAATGAAGAATGTAACAGTAGTTAAATATGGAGAAGGAATAGTTAACGAGGCTTTAAAAATATTTAAAGTAGTTGAAAAATCGTTAATTGGAGGAGTATTGCTTTTAACAGTTGTAACGTTTTTCTTAATAAAAAATACAATAAAAATAACTATTTTTTCAAGAAAAGATGAAATAGATATTATGAGATTAGTTGGAGCATCAAACTTCTCAATTAAACAACCATTTATAATAGAGGGGCTTTTTCTAGGATTTCTAGGAGCAATTATACCAATTATAATTACAATATATGGGTATACATATTTATATACTACATTTGATGGAAAAATGTTCTCACCATTCTTAAGACTAGTTAATCCAGAACCATTTATTTACTTGCTTTCTTTATTAGTATTAGCAATGGGATTATTTGTTGGTACATGGGCAAGTGCATCCACTGTAAGGAAGTATTTAAAATTATGAGTAAGAAGATTTATATAAAAATATTGTTATTTCTTTTCTTATTTACTGTTTTTCCAATATTATCAAGTGCAAAAACATTAGGCCAATATGAGCAAGAGCTTATTCAAAAGCAACAACAAGAAGCAGAAAAAAAAGAAGCAATAAAAAGAACAGATTCAGAAATAAGTTCAACAAAAATAAAAATCCAAAACACATATACTCAAATAAATAATGCAAGGGTAGAAATAGAACAAAAGACAAAAGAGATAGAAGAACTTACCCAAAAAATATTAGATAAAGATGCAGAAACAAAAGCACTAATGAAATATTTTCAAATATCAACTGGTGAATCGGAAATGTTGGAATATGTTATGGGGGCATCTTCTCTTACGGATTTTATATATAGAGTATCAATTGTAGAGCAACTTACAAAATATAATACAGATAATATAAATGAAATGAATAAACTTATAAAAGAAAATGAAAACAAAAAAATAGAGCTTGCAGAAAAGCAGGCAGAGTTAGAAGGATTACAAGTTTCACTAAGTAAAAGTCTAAGTTTTTTATCAAGTACAAAAGTAAATCTATATGAAGAATTACAAACGGTAAGTGAATCAATAAAAAATGCACAAAGTGTAATAGCTATGTATAAAAAAGCAGGATGTAAATCAGGAGATGATGTAAATGTATGTGCAAAAAAATTATTGCCACCAGACACATCTTTTTGGAGACCACTAACAAGTTCATATATAAGCAGTGAATACGGTTGGAGAACAAGTCCAATATCGGGAAGAAGAGAACTTCATCCTGCACTTGATATGCCAGCAGCAAGGGGAACTTCTATGTATCCAGCAGCAGGAGGAAAAGTTGTAAAAACTGTAAATTGTCCATCATGTAGTTGTGGCAACCAGATAATAATATCAAAGTTAGAGATAGACTCTTTATTTTTCTC
>CAYNHX010000025.1:0-3057 GCA_964397275.1 uncultured Muribaculaceae bacterium
ATAAATAAATTATTATTGTAAAAAGTCCCTTTAAAATAAGTATCCATTTATTTTCTTTTTTTTCTTCTTTTTTCAAAATATCACATCCTACTGTAAACAATTATATCATAAAAAATAAAATTAAATAATTTAATATAAAAATATTGTAAACAAATAAAAATATGATATAATACATCTAGCAGCAAAGAGTAGGTCAAGACCTGCTCTTTATGTTTGAAAGGTTGATGTATACGGAAGAGACAGTAAAAAAGTTAATAGAAAAAGAATTAGAAAAAGAAGGCATATTTATTAAAAAGATTGAATATGTTAAAGAAAACAATATATATTATTTAAGAATATATATTAATAAAAAACCATATGTAGATATTGATACATGTGTTTTAGCAACAACAATTATTGATCCACTTATTGAAAACATAAGTGATTTAAACAAGTCTTATGTATTAGATGTATGCTCATCTGGGGAGGAAGAATAATATGAATGGTAAAGAATTTATTAAAGCATTAAAAAACATTTGTAAAGAAAAAGAAATTGAAGAAAATATAGTATTCGAAGCAATGGAACACGCACTTGCAGCAGCATATAAGAAACATTTTAATGCTCTTACAAATGTTAGAGTAACTATTGACAAAACAACTGGAGATATAAAAGTATTTTCATATAAAACAGTAGTAAAAAAGTATAGTGAAGAAGAAAGATCAGAAGAAGTAGAAATATTGTTAAAAGCAGCTAAAAAAATAAATCCAAATCTTGAAGTTGGTGAAACTATTGAAGAAGAAGTAACACCTACTGATTTTGGAAGAGTAGCAACATCTACTGCCAAGCAAGTTTTAGTACAAAAAATTAGAGAAGCTGAAAGAGATAGCATAATGACAGAATTTAATAATAAAGATCAAGAACTATTAATTGGTACATTATCTAGAGAAGATACTTCAAATTATTATGTAGATTTAGGAAGAACCCATGGAATACTTCCAAAAACAGAACTTGTTCCAGGAGAGACATTAAAAATGGGTGGTTCAGTAAAAGTGTACGTATCTAAAATAGATAACACTGGTAAATCACCATTAATTTTACTTTCTAGAACACACTATGGATTTGTAAAACGTTTATTAGAACTAGAAATACCAGAATTAAATGATGGGACAATTATTTTATATAGTGTAGCAAGAGAAGCAGGTTTAAGAAGTAAGATAGCTGTATATTCAGAAGATAATCAAGTAGATGCAGTTGGTGCATGTATTGGAGAACATGGTTCTAGAATAATTAGAATTACAAAAGAATTAAATGGAGAAAAAATAGATGTAATTGAGTATTCAAAAGACCCAATTAAATTTATTCAAAATGCATTAAGTCCTGCAAAAAATGTAAAAGTATTTATTACAGATGAAAAAGCAAAAGCAGCAATAGTAGTAGCAGATGGTGATGATTTAGCACTTGCTATTGGTAAAAAAGGTCAAAATATTCGTTTAGCAGCAAGACTTACTCATTACAGATTAGATATAAAAAGTTCAGAGCAAGTTAAAGAGGAAAAAATAGATTTAAGTATTTATAAATAATAAGGAGGTAAATATATGAAAAAAATACCACTTAGAAGTTGTGTAGTTACCAAAGAGAAACTACCTAAAAAAGAGTTGATAAGAATAGTTAAAGATAAAGAAAATAATATTAGTATTGATAGTACTGGTAAAGCAAATGGAAGAGGAGCATATCTAAAAAAAGATATAGAAGTAATAAAAAAAGCAAAAATATCAAAAGTATTAGATAGGGCATTAGAAACAAATATTCCAGATAAAATATTTGATGAATTAGAAAAATATATAGAAGAAAATTAAAAGGAAGTGATATTTATGATGAGTGTTATTGAGTATGCAAATGATATATCAAAATCAGTTAATGAAGTAATTGAGATGTGTATTGAACTTGGATTTAATGCAACAGAAGATACAGTTTTAACTGAAGAACAAATTATTGATTTAGATAATGTTTTTCAAAAGCAAGATGAAACTGAAGTTGTTGAAGATTCAAAAGATGAATATGAACAAGAATATGAAGAAGAAATTGAAGAACAAATTGCAACTAAAAAAGTTAAAAAAACAAAAGAAATTAGTGAAGAAGAAATACCTGAAGATATCAATATTAAAAGAAAAGAAATGTATAAAAGCAAAGAAAAATTAGTATCAAATATTGTAAATGCAGATGATAATGTTATTTTATATAAAGAAAAAATGACTGTAAATGACTTTGCACTTTGTGTATCAAAACCAGCAACAGAAATTATTAAAAAATTATTATCATTAGGAATAGTTACAAACATAAATACAGCAATTAGTTTTGAAGAAGCAGAAGTCTTATCTTTAGATTATGAAAAGATATTAAAAAAAGCAGAGACACAAGACTATAGTAATTTTGAAAAATATGAAATATGTGATGATGAAAAATCATTATATGAACGTCCTGCAGTTGTTACAATTATGGGGCATGTAGATCATGGTAAAACATCAGTTCTGGATACAATTAGAAAAAGTAGTGTGGTATCAAGAGAATTTGGTGGTATAACTCAACATATTGGAGCATATCAAATAAGTCGTAATGATAAAAAAATCACTTTTATTGATACCCCTGGGCATGCCGCATTTACTGAAATGAGAGCAAGAGGAGCAAGTGTAACGGATATAGTAATTATAGTTGTTGCAGCAGATGATGGAGTAAAACCACAAACAAAAGAAGCAATAGATCATGCAAAAGCAGCAAAAGTACCAATTATTGTTGCAATTAATAAAATAGATAAACCAAATGCTGATATTGAAAAAGCAACAAGAGAAATGGCAGATGCAGGAATAACGCCTGATTCTTGGGGAGGAGACACAATATTTGTGCCTATTTCTGCTCAAACAGGAGAAGGCATTGATAAGTTATTAGATAGTATTATTTTAGTAGCAGAAATGCAAAATTTAAAAGCAAACCCAAACAGATATGGTCTTGGAACAGTAATTGAGTCCAAACTCGATAAAAATGTAGGCACCATTGCAACTGTACTAGTTCAAAATGGTACA
>CAYNHX010000025.1:3067-10038 GCA_964397275.1 uncultured Muribaculaceae bacterium
CATTAAGATTAGGAGATCCTATTGTTGTTGGAGAATTCTTTGGTAAGATAAGAAGTCTAAAAAACGATTTAGGAATGCAAATTGTAGAGGCAGGACCTTCAACTCCAGTAGAAATAACTGGACTTTCTGGAGTACCAAAAGCAGGTGAAAAATTTATGTCTTTTGAATCAGAAAAACAAGCACACGAAGTTGCTCAAAAAAGAAGTTTAAACGCAAAACCAACGACGGAAAATAATAAATGTCAAACAATTGAAGATTTATTTTGTAAAATTAATTCAGGATTAAAAGAAGTTAATATTATTTTAAAAGCAGATGTAAAAGGTAGTGAAGAAGCAGTAAAAAATGCACTTGAAAAAATATCAGTTGATGGAGTAAAAATAAACGTTATTAGATCTGATGTGGGAGCAATAACAGAAAATGATGTAACACTTGCAAATGCATCTAATGCATTAATAATTGGATTTAATATAAAACAAGATAATAAAGTGTTTGATCTTGCAAAAGAGTATTGCGTGGATATAAGACTTCATAATATTATATATAAAGTAATAGAAGAAATAGAAGATGCTATGAAAGGATGCTTAGAACCAGAATATGAAGAAAAAATATTAGGCAAAGCAGAAGTAAGAAAAATATACACATTTTCTAAAACCGGTGTAATTGCAGGTAGTATGATTATAGAAGGATTAATAAAAAACAATTCACAGGCAAGAGTAATTAGAAATGAAGAAGTAATAGCAACTAGTAAGATTGGTTCTTTACAAAAAGAAAAAGATCAAGTCAAAGAAGTTAAAAAAGGATTTGAATGTGGTATTACAGTTGAAAACTTCCAAGATATTAAAGAAAAAGATATTATTGAAGCTTTTGAAATTATTGAAAAGAAAAGATAGGTGATAATATGAGTTTAAAATCAGAAAGATTTGCAAGTTTATTTCAAAAAGAAATAAGCGATATTATTGCAAATGAAATAAATGATGAAGATATTAAATTTGTAACTATTACTGCAGTTACTATAACAGGCGATTTGAGTTTAGCAAAAATATATTGTACTGTATTTAATAGAAGTAAAATAGATAAGTGTATTGAAGATTTAAATAATGCGCAAGGGTTTATTAAATCAGAGTTATGTAAAAGAAAAATCAGAATAAGAAAAATGCCGGAGCTTAAATTTATATATGATACATCTATTGATTATGGCAATAGAATTGAACAAGTAATAGAGCAAATTGAAGAAAGTAAAAAAGAAAGTTAATTTTTCTTTTTTTTTATCTAAAAAAATTGTATAATAATATAATGATATTAGGAGATGATAATATGATAACTCTAGTTAACAAAAATAGTATTAGACTTGGTATATTAGAAAATGATTTAAGTTTATATAAAGAGATACTATTAATAACTCCAGACACATTTGATAAAAAAAGTTTATTTGACGAAATAGCACTTGGTAAAGTACCAGAGTTTTATAAAAACAAAGTAGTAGTAGTATTATTATCACCATCTTCTTTAATAGGATATTTAATATTTGAAATAAAAAGTTCTATGGATAACTTGGTATCAAATTATGTGCATCTATCAGATATAAATATTAATCCAGAATTTAAAGATAAACAAATGGATGTATTTTTAGTAGAAAGTGTTATATATATCGCAAATGAAATAGGCATAAAAAATATTATAGTATCTTATGAAAAAGAAAATATAAATCAAATAGAATTCTATAAAAATCTTGGCTTTCATGAATATGGAATAGAAAATAATAATTATATAATGAATGGCAATATACAAAGTATTGCTATTCAAAGAAAAGTAACGACAAAATTTAGACAAATAGATACTAATTATTTGGATTATAAAGATATAATTATTACTAAAAAAATATCAAGCACAAAAACATCAGATTTATATTTAACAAAAAGTAATGAAGCATTAAAAATGTTTATACCAACATCATTTACATTTTTAAAAGATAGAGAAGAGACTTTAAAATCTTTAAAGAAACTAGAAATAAAAGAAATTATAAAACCTAAACAATTAGTATACTATGAAGGAGCATTTGTAGGTTTTACAATGGAATACCTACCAATTGGTGAATCAATTGTAAAATTAAAAGAAAACAAGTATAGTTTTGAGGAAAAAATAGAAATAGTAAAGAAAATTGAAGATGTAATGAAAAAACTTCATAATGAAAAAATATATATTTGTGATTTAACTCCAGACAACATATTTATTGATGAAATGTCAGACATTAGATTTATAGATTGTGATTCATTTGTTATTAAAGAACAAATATTGAATAATAAGATTGATGTTCAATATAGAGACCCAGTTAATGATTATGTATCAAAAGAAACAGATATATATGCTTTTGCACTAACAACACTTCAAATATTTACTGGAGTAAATTTAGATGAAAAAATAACAAAAGATGAACTTATCTTAGCATATGAAAAAAGCAAAACAAATTTACCATTAAGTATTAAGACATATTATGACAAAGTATTTAAAGAAAATGAAAGATTTTATTTATCAGATGCGTATGAAAAATATGTGGAAAATTTATATGACACAAAAAAAACAGAAGAAAGCAAAAATGGAAAAATAGGTATAATCTTATTATCAGTAATAATAGTTATTATTGGTATAGTAATGTTAATATTATATTTTAAATAAATGTTGACAATTTCAATATAAAATGATATTATAAGCGCCATTCAGTGAAAGAGGGGGAATTTTCATGAGTAAATATATTAGAGAAGAATTAATTGATAGAAGAAAACCAGATGAAGTAATAAAAAAAGCAAGAACAATGCAAATAGCTATACAACACAAATTAATAAAAGAAATTGGTGCTGAAAGAAAAGTAAGAATAGATGCCAAAATAGCACAATATCCAGATATAGAAGAAAGAAGAGAAAGACTAGAAAAACTTGATCAAATCGCTTTATATGGAACAATGGATACTGAAGAGTATAAAAATTACTTAGAATTTAAAGCACAATATGAAAAAGATGCAACAGATATAAAAGTATTTATTGATAATTTAATTGATTATTATGAAATGTTAATTAAAAATGAATTTAGAAAACTAGTACAACGTCAAATAGTAACAATTGATGAATTCATTAAAACAAAAGAAGAAAAATATGAGTTTATTATGAATTTATCAAATGAAGAAGCAGATTTACATATTTCTAAAGAATTAAAAGATTTAGAAAAAAGTGAATATCTTACAATATTATTTTCGGATCCTATGTACCAAGTAATTTCTGATGATAAAGAATTTGATAATAAAAAAAGCGAAATAGAAGAAATATTATCAGCAATGGAAGAAGTTTTAAAAGAAGATATAATTAATAAAACAGATGAATTTGATAATGATTTTACTAATTTAGATTTAAAGATTTCAGAATTAAAAGAAATAAGACCAAGTGTTGATATAACAGAATATGAAAAAAGAAAAGAAATATTAAGAAGTTCAAATAATGTTAAACAAGAAATTGGTATTTTAGAAGAAAGTCCAATAGTAACTGATGAAAACATTGAACAAATAAATGGAAATATTGATTCAATTTCAGACGAATATAGAGGAAGAGAATTTAAAGAATTATTAAGAAACAGACTAAATGCAATTGAAGTTACAAAAATTGAAGAAGAACCTGAAGAAGAAGAAGCGATAACAGAAACAAAAGCACCTAAAAAAGCAGAAAAAGGCGATGGATTCTTCTCAAGGTTACTTACAAAGATAGGTCATGTAGTGTTAAAAGTAACTTTAGTAAACAAAATATTGCAAAGCAGATTTGTTAGAAATATTTGCGAAAGATGTTATAACTTTGCAAATAGTCATGACATGAAACGTACAGCAAAATTCTTTGCAAATAGAGTAAAAAATACAGTTGGACCAAATACAATTAAAACTTATGTAAGTGATGAAAGATTAAAAACATTAAAATATAAATTACAAAAAGACAAATTTAGAAGTGAAAAATCAAAACAAAAATGTGAGTCTAAGTTTGATGATATTAGAAAGAAATATTCAGCAAGTCATAGAAAATACTATTCTAGGCTAAAAGATATTAACTTTACTGAATTTTCTAAGGTTACAGCAGATGCATTAAAAGAAAAATATTTTGAATTCTTAGATAATACAGATGACATTGCAAATGATGAGCACATATTATACGATCTATCTAATTTAAATACAAATACACTTACAAACGAGATAACAAAAACAAAAATCAAATTAAAAAGAAGATAATCTTCTTTTTTTATGTTAAAATATTTAAGGTGATATAATGGATAAAATATTATTAGTTAATAAACCAAAAGGTTTAACAAGTAGGGATGTAGTAAATAAAATTGTAAAGATATTTAATACAAAAAAAGTTGGACATGCAGGAACACTTGATCCACTTGCAACGGGAGTTTTAGTAGTATGTATAGATAAAGCAACAAAACTTGTTGAATTAGTATCTGGTAACAAAACATATCAGGTAGAAGCACTGCTTGGGATACAAACAGATACTCTTGATATAGAAGGTAAAATATTAAAAGAAGAAGATGTAAATATACCAAATAAAAAAATATTTTCAGTAATAAAAAGTTTTATTGGCAAATATAATCAAGAAATACCATTATATAGTGCTAAAAAAATAAATGGTACAAAATTATATGAATATGCTAGAAAAAATATTAAGGTGGATTTGCCATCAAAACAAGTAGAAATATATAGTATAGATTCAGTAAGTATTACTAATATAAATAATAAAATTAAATTAGAATTTATATGTGAAGTATCAAAAGGAACATATATCAGAAGTTTAATAAATGACATCGCAAAAAAATTAAATACTATAGGTATAATGACAAACTTAAAGAGAACAAAACAAGATATATTTGATATAAAAGATTCATATACTCTTGAGCAAATAGAAAATAATCAATATAAATTAATAGATATGGATAAAATAAATATTGAAAAAAAGATAGTAAACGAATCTTTAGAATTGAAAATAAAAAATGGTCAAGTGTTAAATAAAGATTTTGATGGTGATATGATTATGTATGTATCATCAGATAATAAAGCTCTTGCAATATATAAGACATATGAAAAAGATAAAACAAAAGTAAAACCATATAAAATGCTATAAATTACTTGATTTATATGTTAAAGTAATGTATAGTATTAAAGGTTACCAAATCTTGGTATATGGAGTCTCCAACCAATACTAGGTTTTGGCGAATAAAATATAAGGAGGAACAAATGGCTATTAAAAAGGATGAAAAAGAAAAATTAATAAAAAAGTTTTCTATACACAAAGATGATACTGGTTCACCAGAAGTGCAGGTTGCAATTCTAACAACAAATATAATAGAATTAACAAAACATCTTAAAGAAAACAAACATGATTTTCATTCAAAAAGAGGACTTTTAATGATGGTTGGTAAAAGACGTAATTTACTAAATTACTTAAAAGACAAAGATATTAATCGTTATAGAGAGTTAATTAAAAAACTTGGAATTAGAAAATAAGCACTCTTTTTTGAGTGTTTTTATTTATTATATGATATAATTTAATAGAAAGAGAGAAGCAATATGTCAAAGAAAATATATAAATATAACTTTAATGGAAAAAATTTAATTGTAGAAATTGGTGAACTTGCAAAACAAGCAAATGCATCAGTGCTGGTAAGATATGAAGACACAGTTGTGCTTACAACAGCAGTTGTAAGTTCCAATGCTAATTTATTATCAGATTTTTTCCCATTAATGGTTTTATATCAAGAAAAACTATATTCAGTAGGTAAAATACCTGGTGGATTTATCAAAAGAGAAGGAAGACCAACAGAAAATTCAACTCTTGCAGCAAGAATGATAGATAGACCAATGAGACCGCTATTTCCGGAAGACTTTAGAAATGAAGTTCAAATAGTAAATACAGTATTATCAGTTGATCAGGATCATTCTCCTGAAATGGCTGCACTTTTTGGCTCTTCCCTAGCAACATGCATTAGTGAAATACCATTTAATGGTCCAGTTGCAGCAGTAAAAGTTGGTTATATAAATAATAAATTTATAATAAATCCAAGTGTTGAAGAACAAGAAAACAGCGAAATTGATTTAGTTGTTGCAGGTACTAAAGAGGCAATAAACATGGTTGAGGCTGGAAGTAAAGAAGTAAGTGAAGAAATTATGTTAGAGGCATTAATAAAAGGTCATAATGCAGTAAAGGAACTTGTTGAATTTCAAGATAAAATAATAAAAGAAATTGGCAAGCAAAAAATGGAATACGAAAAATTAGAGCTTACTGAAACACTAGTTAAAGAAATAAAAATATTAGCAGAAACTAAACTAGATAAAGCACTTAGAATAAAAGAAAAACAAGAAAAATATGATGCAATAGAAACAATAAAAAAAGAAATAGTAGAAAAATATGAAAAAGAAAATAAAGAATTAACTGAAGAAGATAGAAATAAATTACTAACAAAAGTTAAATTAATATTAGCTCAAATTGAATATGATATTTTTAGGACAATTGTTGTAAAAGAGAAAAAAAGAGCAGATGGAAGAAAGATGGATGAAATTAGGTTACTATCAACAGATATTGATTTGCTTCCTAGAACTCATGGTTCAGCACTATTTACTAGAGGAGAGACTCAGTGTTTATCTGTAGTAACACTTGGTGCACTTGGAGAACATCAAATACTTGATGGACTTGGAATTGAAGATGAAAAAAGGTTTATGCTTCATTATAATTTTCCTGCCTATGCAGTTGGTGAAACAGGAAGATATGGTGCACCAGGAAGAAGAGAAGTTGGACATGGAGCTCTTGGGGAAAGAGCATTACTACAAGTAATACCAAGTGAAGATGAATTCCCATATACAATTAGAGTAGTATCTGAAATATTAGAAAGTAATGGTTCATCTTCACAAGCAAGTATTTGTGCTGGTTGTATGGCGCTAATGGCAG
>CAYNHX010000026.1:0-1508 GCA_964397275.1 uncultured Muribaculaceae bacterium
TACTAAATATTAAAGAAGATGGAATATATGTTGACTGTACTTTAGGATATGCAGGTCATAGCAAGGCAATCTTACAAAAGATAAAAAAGGGAAAATTATATGCTTTCGATCAAGATAAGGAAGCTAGAGATTATAGTAATAAAATGCTAAGCGAAGTCTCAAATAGTTATGAAATAATTCCTAGTAATTTTCTTTATCTAAAAGAAGAATTAGAAAAAAGAAATATTACAAAAGCAGATGGAATTTTATTTGATCTTGGAGTATCAAGTCCTCAACTAGATAATCCCGAAAGGGGTTTTAGTTATCATACAGACGCTAGACTTGATATGAGAATGAATAGTGATGCTGATTTAGATGCTTACTATGTAGTTAATAACTATCCATATGAAAAGCTAGTAAAAATACTATTTATGTATGGAGAAGAAAAGTATGCTAAACAAATAGCAAAGAATATTGATAAGGCAAGAAAAGAAAAGAAAATTGAAACTACATTAGAACTTGCAAACATAATATCTATATCAGTACCAGAAAAATATAAAAGATTAGGTCATCCATCAAGGAAAACATTTCAAGCAATAAGAATAGAGGTAAATAAAGAATTAGAAGTACTCTCAAAAGCATTAGATGATGCAATATCTATTCTAAATACGGGTGGAAGACTAGCAGTAATAACATTTCATTCATTAGAAGATAGAATATGTAAGAACATATTTAAAAAATATAGTGAAGAAGACAGCATAACAAAAGGTATGCCCAATGTAATTAGTAATGCTAAGATAAGATTATTTAAAAAAATAAAACCAAGTAATAAAGAAATAAATGAAAATAATAGGGCGAGAAGCGCAATATTAAGATATATAGAAAAAATATAAGGAGAGTAGTTATGGCAGCAAGGAAGAGAAAAAAAGCAAGAAATATTGAAAGACTAATGATATTTAGTGTTTTTTCAGTAGTTATTTTAGTTGTAGCTACGATATTTGTTAATGCCCAATTATCATCAGTAAATATAAAAGTAGAGAGATTAAAAAATAAAGTAAATACACAAGAAAAAGTAAATGAGTCTTTAACTATGAAAGTAAACCAACTTGTTTCACTTGACAATCTTCAAACAGTTGCACTAGAGAAAGGATTAGTATATAATAGTAATAACATTGTTACAGTAAAAAAATAGGTGACTACTAATGAATAGAGAAATACTAAATAAGAATCGTAAGTTTATAGCTAACAGTTGTTGTTTGGTGTTTTTTATTGTACTTGCAATACTTTTAGCAAAATTAATATTTTTATCAATTTCAAGCGAAGTTAATGGTGTTAATTTAAAAAAATTTGCAAGTAATAGAAATGCAAAAAAAGAAACACTATATGCACTTCGTGGCAACATATATGATAAAAATGGAGAAGTTTTAGCACAAACTATTAATTCCTATACGGTTATTGCATATTTAGATAAATCAAGAAGTACAAAAAGAATAACAAGACATGTAGAGGACAAAAATTTAACTGCAGAA
>CAYNHX010000026.1:1518-9889 GCA_964397275.1 uncultured Muribaculaceae bacterium
TAGCACCAGTTTTAAATATGAGTAAAGAATATTTACTTGGTTTACTAAATAGAAAAGTATACCAAGTGGAACTAGGCCCAGGAGGCAAAGGTATTACAGAACTTAAGAAGGATGAAATAAAAGATTTAAAGTTACCTGGAATAGATTTTTTAACTACATATAAAAGATATTATCCAAATGATGATTTTGCTCCTTATGTTGTTGGTTATACAAAAGTAGATGATAGTGGTTTAGTAATGAAAGGTGAACTTGGAGTAGAAAGTACATATAATAATTATTTAAATGGTACAAATGGATATCATAAATATGTTAAAGATTTAAATGGATATAAAATACCTAATACTCCAGAAATTATTAAAGATAAAAAAGATGGATATAATGTATATTTAACTATCGATAATAATATTCAGATGGCAGTAGAAACAGCTATTACTAAAGCATATACAGATGCAGGTGCAATATGGGCAGTAATGACAGTTGCAGATGCAAAAACAGGTAAGATTCTTGCAACAAGTAGTAAGCCATCTTTTAATCCTAACGTAATGGATATAAAAAGTTGGATAAATCCACTAGTATCATATACATATGAGCCTGGATCAGTAATGAAAATATATACATTTATGGCAGCACTTGAAAATAGTAATATAGATTTAAATAGTACATATCAATCTGGTGCATATAAAGTTGGTGAATATACAATTGGTGATTGGAATAAAAGAGGTTGGGGCATAACAACATATGAAAGAGCATTCACCTTATCTTCAAATACAGGAGTAGCAAATGTAATAAAGCATTATTTAACAAGAGATTTATTAAAAAAACAATTTTTAAATTTAGGTTTTGGATCAAAGACTGATATCGAGCTTCCCGGTGAATATAAGGGCACAATTAATTTTAAATATGATATTGAAACAGTAAATGCTGGTTTTGGACAAGGTATAACAACAACACCTATTCAACAAGTACAAGCACTAACAGCAATAGCAAATAAAGGAAAAATAGTAAAACCAACCATCATAGAAAAAGTGGTAGACTCTAAAACAAAAAAAGAAATATATAAATCAAGTATTAAATATGGAAATACTGTTGCAAGTAAAAAAACAATAGATACTCTAAAAGAATTAATGTATAAAGTCGTGCATAATGAACCAGCAACAGCAACAGGAACATCTTATAGATTAGATGGCTATGATATTATTGGTAAAACTGGTACTGCTCAAATTGTAGATAAAAAAACAGGTAAGTATTATGAGGATGGAGAACAAACAATTATATCTTTTGCATCTTTATATCCAAAAGAAAACCCTGAGGTAATTATATATATTGCAATGAGAAAAAGAGGCAATGTAAATACTATGCCAACAGCAGTAAAAACAGTAGTAAAAGAAACAGCAAAATATTTAAATATATTTAAAGAAAATAAAGTTGAAAATACAGGTATAGTTACATTTACAGTAGATAACTATATTAATAAGGATATTAATAAAATAAAAAGCAATTTAGACTTAGTAACTGCTAAATATTATATATTTGGAGATGGAACAAAGGTAATAGACCAATATCCAAATAAAGGCACTAACTATAATAATAAAGAAAAGATATTTTTAATTACCAATTCTATAACAAAAAAAGTACCAAATATATATGGCTATTCTAACAAAGAAGCAAAAATACTATTAGATTTATTAAATATTAAATATACTATTACTGGTAATGGTTATGTTACATCACAAAGTATTTTGCCAGATACTACAGTAGATGATAAAACAACAATAAATGTTGTATGTGAAATAAAATAAATATGATATAATTTTATAAAGAGGTAATAATATGAAAAAAGCATTAACTGGTTTACAACCAACAGGAGTAATTACATTAGCTAATTATATTGGTGCAATTAAACAAATGATTACATATCAAGATAAGTATGAGTCATATTTATTTATTGCTGATATGCATGCAATCACAATTAATCAAGATAAAGATAAGCTAAAAACAAATATTAAAAGTCTTTTAGCATTATATTTAGCATGTGGTATTGACCCTGATAAAAATACAATATATATTCAGTCTGATAATGAATATCACACTAATTTAGCATGGATACTTGAATGTAATACATATTTTGGTGAGTTAGCAAGAATGACTCAATTTAAAGACAAAAGTTCTAAAAATGAAAACTTTTCAGCAGGATTATTTACATATCCAGTACTTATGGCAGCAGATATTCTATTATATGATGTTGATTATGTCCCAGTAGGACAAGATCAAAAACAGCATGTAGAATTAGCAAGAGATATTGCTATAAGATTTAATAAAAAATATGGTGATATATTTAAAGTACCAGAACCATTAATGACTAAAGAAGGTACCAAGATTCTTGACTTAATCGATCCAACTAAAAAAATGAGTAAATCATCTTTAAATCAAAAAGGAGTAATAAGATTACTTGATGATGTGAGTGATATTAGAAAGAAAATTCAAGGAGCTGCAACTGATTCTGATAATAAAATATATTTTGATATGGAAAATAAACCTGGCATATCTAATTTAATAAATATTTATGTATCAGTTAAAGATATAGGTATAGAAGAAGCAGTAGAGCATTTTAAAAATTATAATTATAAAGATTTTAAAAACGAAGTTGCAGATGCAGTTGTAAGTCTTGTTTCTAACATTCAAGATAAATATAAAGAAATAATTAGTAGCGATATACTTAACAATATTTTAGATAATGGAATTAAAATAACAAGAGAACAAGCAAGAAAAAAATATAATGAAATTAAAGAAAAAGTAGGATTAGGTAGATAAAAAGGTATTTTATATATCTTTTTTATTGTATAATAATCAAGAGGTGGTCATATTGGAAGATATAGAAATAGCTAGAAAATCAAAAATAGAAGACATAAAAGATATTGCAAAAAAATTAGGACTTAGTGATAAAAAATTATATTATTATGGAAAACATATTGCAAAAATAACAAGTAAAACTAATAATAAAAAGGATGCAAAACTAATACTAGTTACGGCAATTAATCCAACTCCTCTTGGAGAGGGTAAAACAACAATAAGTATAGGACTTGCTGATGCACTAAATTTATTAAAAAAAGAAACAATTGTAGTACTTAGAGAACCTTCTTTAGGTCCAGTATTTGGTATTAAAGGTGGTGCAACAGGTGGAGGTAAAGCACAAGTTAACCCAATGGAGGACATTAACTTGCATTTTACTGGGGATTTTCATGCAATAACAAGTGCTAATAATTTACTTGCAGCAGCAATAGATAATCATATTAAGCAAGGTAATGAATTAAATATTGATATTAATAACATTACATTTCATAGGTGTATGGATATGAATGATAGAGCACTTAGAGATATAAATATTGGGTTAGGTGGAAGTATAAATGGTACTCCAAGAGAAGATCATTTTGATATTACAGCAGCATCAGAAGTAATGACAATATTTTGTTTATCAAAAGATTTAGAAGATTTAAAAACAAGATTAGGGAACATAATTATTGGATATAATATAGAAAATAAACCCATTTATGCAAAAGATTTAAAAGTAAATGAAGCAATGACTATACTTTTAAAGAATTCATTTTTTCCTAATTTAGTACAAACTCTTGAAAATAATCCTGCAATAATACATGGTGGTCCATTTGCTAATATAGCGCATGGTTGTAATAGTATTGTTGCAACAAAATTAGCATTAGGGCTATCAGATTACGTAGTAACTGAAGCTGGTTTTGGAGCCGATTTAGGGGCATTTAAATTTCTTGATATAAAATGTAATATAGCAAATATTAAACCCCAATGTGTGGTTCTTGTTGCTACTGTAAAAGCACTAAAATATAATGGTGGGGTAAATATATCAAAAGTAAATGAAGAAAATATTAAATCATTAGAAAAAGGAATTTGTAATTTGGATGCACACATAGATAATTTAGAAAAACTGGGAATGAATGTTGTAGTTTGTTTAAACAAATATGATAATGATAAAGATAATGAAATTGATTTTATTAAAAAATATTGTGAAAATAGAAAAGTATTATTTGAAGTGTCTACATCTTATAAAGATGGTGGCAAAGGTGCAATAAATCTTGCAAATAAAGTTTTAAAAGCAGTAAAAGTAGAATCTAATATTAAAAGATTATATAATATTGAAGATAAGATAGAAAATAAGATTAATGTTATATGTAAAAATATATATGGAGCAACAGATATAGAATATTCTGATGTAGCAAAAAATAAAATAAAATTATATGAGCAAAATAATTTATTAAATAAATTAATTTGCATATCAAAAACACAATATTCATTATCTGATGATCCTAATAAACTAGGCAGACCAAATAATTATACAATGCATATAAAAGATATTAGAATATATAATGGTGCAGGTTTTATTACAGTACTTACTGGTGATATAATGACAATGCCAGGTCTTTCAAAAGAACCGGCATATAAAAATATGAAAATTGAAAATAACAAAGTGTATGGTTTATATTAACTATACATTTTTTATATGTAAATAAAGCAATAATACCTTTAATATTTACTAATAATATGATAATATAATAATAGAGGTGGTATCAAGTGTTTGTACTTACAAAATCAGTTCTTGCACTAATACTTGGGTTTGGAATAACTGTAATATTTGGTTATTTTTTTATCCCCGTATTAAAAAAATTAAAAGCAGGACAAAAGGTTAGCTCATTTTTAGGGGAAACCCACAAACTAAAAGATGGAATACCAACAATAGGTGGATTAATATTTATTATTCCAACATTCTTAACAATACTTATATTATTTTTAATGAACAAAATAGAAATAAGCAGCAACTTATTAATAATAATGTTTGTATTTATTAGTTATGCAGTTATAGGCTTTTTTGATGATTTTTTAAAGATAAAATTAAAAAATAATAATGGTTTATCAATAATACAAAAACTTGTTGGTCAGATAATAATTGCAACAGTATTCTTTTACATATTTACAAAAAGTGGTTCTAAACCATTATTTGCAATAACACTATTTAATATTAATATTAATTTAGGATGGTTTTACGCAGTGTTTATATTATTTATGCTAGTTGGATCTGTAAATGCAGTCAATATTGCTGATGGATTAGACGGACTTGCAACAGGGTTATCAATAATTGCAATAGGATGTATGGGTATTATTACGTGGGCCACATACTGGCTTACTGGTTATCAAGATATTGCAGTCTTTTGCTTTATATTAACCGGTGGACTACTCGGATTTTTAGTATTTAATTCATATCCAGCGAAAGTATTTATGGGAGATACCGGTGCTCTTGCTATAGGGGGTGCTTTAGCATCTATTGCAATAATAACTAGACATGAAATTACATTTATAGTAATAATGGGAGCATTTATTGTAGATACTTTATCAGTATTAATACAACTTATTTCAATAAAACTATTTAAGAAAAAAGTATTTTTATTTACTCCAATTCATCACACATTTGAGAAACTTGGTTGGCATGAACTTGATATTGTAAAACTATTTTGGATAGTGGGTTTTATGTTTGGGGGAGCAGCAATAATATATGGAGCATGGATATAGGAAACTATATCTTTTTATTTGTATTTATAAAGCAAATATGTTAATATTATAAAGAAAAGAGATGATGTTTATGAAAAAATTATCAATAATAATACCTTGTTATAATGAAGAAGAAAATATAAATCTAATATATAAAAGTATTTTAGAATTAAAAGAGGATATAGATTACAATTTTGAAATTATATTTATTAATGATGGTTCAAAAGATAAAACATTTGAGACAATTAAAAATTTAAATCCAACTAAAAAAGTGATTATTAAAGCGATAAATTTTTCTAGAAACTTTGGCAAAGAAGCAGCAATGTATGCAGGATTAGAAACTTCAACTGGAGACTATACGGTTATTATTGATGCAGATATGCAACAAGATCCAAAACTAATAAAAGAGATGCTACAAATATTAGAAACTAATTCAAATTATGACTCCGTATGTTGTTTTCAAGAAGAAAGAGATGAAAGTAAAACAATAAAATTTTTAAAAGATAAATTTTCATATATATTTAATAAAATATCTGAAGTAGAAAATGTAAAAGGCGCTAGTGATTTTAGATTAGTAAATAGGAAAGTAGTTGATTCTATACTAAAATTAGAAGAGTCGAATAGGTTTTCTAAAGGAATTTTTTCATGGGTTGGATTTAATACGTATTATTTACCATATAAGGCATTAGAAAGAAAAAATGGTACAACAAAATGGACGATATTAAAATTATTTAAATATGCAATATCTGGAATAATTTCTTTTTCAAATGTACCACTTCATTTAGCAACTATTTTAGGATTATTATTAATAATATTTTCAGTATTTCATTCTATCTCAATTCATATTGA
The DNA here is from genome assembly GCA_964397275.1 of uncultured Muribaculaceae bacterium. Lineage (GTDB taxonomy): Bacteria > Bacillota_I > Bacilli_A > RF39 > UBA660 > DAOOPL01. The sequence goes on from CAYNHX010000026.1 coordinate 7,939, forward strand.
AGAAATATTTTTTAAAATTCCAATAACAGGATATTCAATAATAATTGGCTTACTTCTTTTATTTGGAGGGATTCAATTATTATCTCTTGGTATAATTGGGGAATATCTTGGAAGAATATATACAGAAACTAAAAAAAGACCAATATATATTGCAAAAGAAGTCTATGAAAAAGGCAGTAGCAATGATAAATAAAATCACCAAACTATATTTAAAATATAAGGAAATAATACTATATATAATTGTTGGAGCATTAACTACATTTATAAGTATATTTAGTTATTTATTATTTAGATTAGTAATAGATAATTATAAAATTAACACAATACTATCTTGGATTATAGCAGTATCCTTTGCATATATTGCTAATAGAAAAATAGTGTTTTTAAGTAAAAAAACAAATATATTTAAAGAGTTTGTAACATTTATATATTTTAGAATATTATCTTTAATATTGGAATTTTTATGTATGTATTTATTAGTAGAATTTATAATAATTGATGATAGAATTTCAAAAATATTAGTCCAATTTATAATATTAACAACAAATTATATATTTAGTAAGCTATTTATATTTAAAAAAACTAAAGTAAAATAATTTGTAAACAAGTGATATAAGTTATATATTACTTTTTTATTATGATATAATTATTCTAGGAGTGATAAGATGAAAATAATTGTTACTGCTGGTGGTACAGGAGGTCATATATATCCTGCACTTGCTATAATAAATAAATTTAAAGAAAAAGAAAAAGAATTAGATATATTATATATTGGCACAGAAGATAGAATTGAAAAAGACATAATACCTAAGCATAATATAAAATATATTGGTATACCAGTAAGTGGATTTTATGAAAATTTTTCATACAAAAATATTAAAACAATATTTAGATTTTTTAATGCAATTAAATTATCAAAAAAGATTATTAAAGATTTCAATCCAGACTATGTAATTGGAATAGGAGGATATGTTACTGGACCTGTAATATATGCCGCAAGTAAACTCCATATTCCTTGTTTTATTCATGAACAAAACAGTGTATCTGGTAAAACAAATAAATTTTTAGAAAAACATGTAAGTAAGATATTTATTTCTTTTAAAGACAGCATTTCAGAATATAAATATAAAGAAAAAGTTGTATTTACTGGTAATCCATGTTCAGAAAATGCAATAGATGAAAAACCAGCAGAAAAAAAAGAATATGGGCTATCAAATGATAAAAAACTAGTACTTATTGTAATGGGATCTATGGGTTCTGATACTGTTAATAATAAAATTAAAGACATATTATATTTATTTAATGGTAAAAACTATGAAGTTGTATTTGTAACTGGTAAAGATTATTTTGAAGAATATAACGATATTAAAGTAAGTGATAATGTAAAAATTGTACCATATATAGATAATATGGTTAGATTACTTAAAAAAACAGATATACTTGTATCAAGAGCAGGAGCATCAACAATAAGTGAAATTGTAGCACTTAATATACCTACAATACTTATTCCAAGTCCATATGTTTCTGATAACCATCAATATAAAAATGCAATGAGTTTAGTAAATGAAAATGCCGCATTAATTATTGAAGAAGAAGATTTTGAAGTTAAATTAATAACAGCAATAGATAATTTACTAAATGATGATAAACTTTCTGAAGCTTTAAAAAACAATTTAAATAAGTTTAAAATAGAAAACTCTGCAACTAAAATATATGAAGAAATAGTAAATACTTCAAGGAGAAAAAAATGATTAAGATTATAGATGTTATTAAAAAAAATAAAATAGGTAACTATAAAACTAATATTAATCTTAAAAACTATACTACATATAAAGTTGGAGGTATAGCAAAAATAATTGTATATCCAAAAAATATTAATAAGTTAGTAATATTATTAAAATATATTAGAGAAAATGGTATTAAATATAAAATAATAGGTAATTGTTCAAAT
>CAYNHX010000027.1:0-9631 GCA_964397275.1 uncultured Muribaculaceae bacterium
TGTTCCATCTATTCCGTCTTTACCATTGATGCCATTTGTTCCATTAATACCATCAAAGTAATCCACACCTTTTATTGGTGTGTATCCATCTTTACCATTTAATCCATCTTCCCCTTTTAAGCTTGATACCCATTCTTTTTCAGAACCACTAAAACCATTTTGTTTTGCTATTTCATATGTACTTATTTTTTTTTCAACAAAAAAATATTTATATGCAAATATACAAGTTAATAATAATATAATTAGTAATATTATTTTATATTTATTTTTCATGTTTCTTTATACTCTTAATTAAATATTTATATACAAATGCTGATATGAATCCAAAAATGAATATTGATGTTTTGATAACTATTTCAAATATATTATTATTTTTAGATTTATCATTAATTATAAAACTTTTTTGTAATTCTGTAATAACTGATTTGTCATATTCTTTTTCTGGCGTTGTATATACTACATTATATATATAATTTTTTGATTCGATGATATAAATAAATTGATTCATATTAATATTAGAATTTAGCATATTTTCTATTTGTAATTTTAAAAATAATGAGTTGTAAGAACCAAATTTAGTTTCTTTTTGATATAGTAAATTAAGTGGTATTTCTTTTTTATACATATAATAATATTGCTCTTCCATACTTGAGATTACATTACTAATGTACTGTTCTTTTTTTTCATCATTATATTTAAATAAACTGGTTTTATTTGTCCTTAAATTAATAGAAACAACAAAATTTGATTTCTTTTTTTTATTTACCCATTGATATGTACCTTCCTGAGAAACATTGGTTTTATAATTTTTTGGAATTTTTATATCAAAAAAATTATTTTCATACCCATAAATATTTGGCACAAAAAAAACATATGCAATAATTATAAATATTAAGGTTTTTACTATTTTCATGTTTACCTCTTATTTTATATATCTATAATAACATATATTTTTTTTTGTATATATATTTGCATTAAATTAAATTCTGCTTTTTTATTTAAATAGCAAAAAATCAAATACTATTTATTTGGTAATAACCTATATCTTTTTATTGTACCTTCATCAAGCACCATTATTTTTTTATTATTGTAATTTATAATATTACTACATACTTCTATTAGCTTTTTTAATTTAACAGATTCATTATCTGATTCATCAAGTAAAATATATTTTTTTAATGCAATATCAATAAATTTTTGTAGTTCACTATTATTAAATTTTAATTTTAGTAAATTAGCTTCGTTATATTCTCTAGTATCAATAATATTACTTATTTTATATTGTATTTCACTTAATTTATAATTGTACTTGTTGAAAAAATCTTTGAATGTTGTCTCACTTATAATATCATTTGAATTTATGATATTATTTATTAATGAATGTAATTTAATAAATATGGAAAATATTATTTGATAATCTTTATCACTAATTTTTTCTTTTTCATTTTTATAAAAATCTGGATAGTATTCTCTAATTTCTTTTAAAATATTATTATGTTCTTTATATATATGCCATGTTTCTTTTGTCTTATTTTCTTTTTGGGCGAATATATTCTTATAGTAATAATATATTATTTTATTCCATTCTTGTTCTGGTGTTAAAAAAAGCAAATGCCTTGGTTTTGAAATTGAGTATGCATTAATAATATTATCAACAACAAAATCAAAATTAAAAGCAAGTAAATTTTCAAATGAAGTAAGTAATTTGAAATTTAATTCTCTTAATTTTATATCAATATTATCTGTATCATATAAATATTTATAATAAGATATTGGCTTGTCAATAGTGTCATTTTTTTCAAAATTTTTATCATTATACGATAAAATCCCTTGGATATTCATTTTACCCCTCCTGGTAATTTGAATATATTATACTTTAACTTAGATATTGTCAAGATAAATCTTTTTTTCTTTTATTTAGTAGAATTTTTGCCCTTATATCTCTTACATTTTTAGATCTAATATTTTTTATAATACTTTCTTTTTGCTTACTTGTTTTATAATTATATTCAATAAAATATTTAATAATTTCGCAAAGACTACTTTTGTTTTTTATTGTTTCATTTACTATTTCATATAATGAATTTGTTTCAACAAATTTTAATAATTTTCTATCTATTTCTTCTTTACCTTTAATATTATTACATAGTAAAAATTTAGCATATTCATAATAATCTGGAATTATATCTAAAAGTATCATTTTATAATTATAGCAATCTTGGTTAAATTCATCAATTAATGTATCTGCAACAAAATTAATAGAGCTTTCATAAAATTCTTGTTCTGTTGTTTCTTCATAATCAATTGTATCAATTGTTTTATAATAATTTCTTTGTAAAATGATTAAATCTTCTTTTGTAAGCTGCTTTGTGTATTCTAAAATATCTAAAAAATGAAGTGGGTATATGCCACTTAAATTCTTATAATGAGACATTTCTCTACTATATATGTCTTTTTTTTCGTCATTAAATAGACACAAAATATCTCTAGAACTTTCAATAAAATCTATTAAAATAGTATTATCTTTTTCAATATATTTAATTACTTCATTAATGTTATTTAAATTTAATAACTCTTTCGCTGATACTTTAAGTTTTTTAAAGTGCTCTTCTAACTCAAAGTCATTTTCCCAAACAGCTTCTTCGTCAAAAAACTCATCAACTTCTACTGTTTCTTCAATATAAAATTCTTCTTCATCTTTTTCATTTTGAATTTCTGTTTCATCAGAATTTTCATACAAATCATCATAAAAAATATTCATATCACAAAAATCACAGCACATAATTCCTATTAAAATTTTGTAAAGCCATAAATTATTTTCTTTTAATTCTCTAAGCGTTTCTAGTGTATCTTCACAATCTTGTTTATTGTAAAAATCTGCATATAGATTTTTAATAATAAAGTCTCTTATCTTATCGTTTTGATCACTTACTTCTATGTACATTAATACCTCCTGAATTTTAACACATTGAACTATATATATATTATATAATATTTTAATTAAAAAATATAGATTAAACTATATTTTATCTTTGAATTCTACCACTATTGTTATTGCTTCCAAATATTCTGGGCCATGGCGCATCTTTTAAATATCCTGATGCTGGTACTTTGATTTTATAAAAGGTTGGATCAAAAACATTTTTTTCATTTCCTTCTCCTGAAGCATGTACACCAATATATGAATAACCTTTATATAATAGCATTCCATCATGTGAAAAATCTGGTACTTTTCTTTCATTATCTTTTAATAAACTAAATAAATGCTCTCCTGTTTTCATATCAAGCACATGAAACTTACCTAATGGATTAGTTTCTGAACCAACATATATAGTATTATCATTTGTAAGTACTGGGGAGTTATATAAGTCAGATCCAATAAGTGTTTTCCACAACATTTTTCCTGCTGAAGAGATAGCATAAAAAGTACTTTCATTATTTGATTTAGTTCCTACATATAAATTGTCTTTATCATCAATTGCGGGACTTGCATTAAAGTGACCAGATGCACCAATTGGCTTTATATACCATACTAGTTCTCCAGTTTCAGTATCTACCTTATTTATTGTACATCCTACAAGACCAAAAAGGCTTTTTCCTTGAACTCCTAATGCTGGTGGAGATTCAATACCTCTTGTCCTTTGACCACCACCACCATTTGGATTACCACCTTCATTATCCATTATTTCATTACCTAATTTTGTTGACCATACTAATGATTCTAATCTTGGTGAAAATTTATATGCTTTTATTACTTCAGTTCCACCAGCATAACCATCTTCGCTATGAATAATTGGTGTTGGTTCTGGCGATATAAAATATATATTACCATTTGCATCAATAACTGGTGCTCCGCCATAATTACTTATAAATTCATTTTCATTAAATGGATATGTATGTAAAATATTTCCATTAACATCAAATGCATAAAACTTACTATGACCAATATAAATAATATCATCAGTTGATATTGCCGGTGTTAATGATGCATGATCCCAAAATTCATTACTAAGTGATATTTGTTTTTCCCAACGAAACTTTCCTTTTTCAGTTAATGACATTAAATAAACAGTTGTAAATATTTGTTCTTTCTGATTAGAATTATTTATATCATTAAGAAGTTCTACTACAAAATATATATTATGCTTTGAGTCCATTATCGCCCCACCAGTTACCATCTTTTTATGAAGAGCATATTTCCATACAACATCAAAATCTAAATTTAATTTATAGAAATAATTATCATTAATATTTGAAATTGGGGCATTATCATATCCTGTTCTTTCTGATGTACCAATATAAATATGATTATTATAAAGCATTGGCGATGCATATTTAAATGCAGCATGAGATTCTGGTAAAAATGTTTTTACGATATTCTTACTAAAGCCTTTTTTATTAGAAAATATATTTACTGTCCCATCATCGTTTTTAAATATAAATGAAAACATAAATATGAAAAATATTATCAGAATTACTATGGTTAGAATTATTAAAAATAATTTCTTTTTTTTATTCATTTTTTCTCCTTAATAATTAGGTATATTAATTTATTAACATCTACTCTCTTTATAGAATTATTATAACAAAAAAATCTAATTATTACTAATTAGATTATATAATTATCTTTTAAATCCATTAAGTTCTTTTTCTTCAATAATACTTGGAAAATCAAGAAACATTCTATTAACATCAACATGACCAGGATATCCTTTTAACTCCCCTTTCGATGTTATTTGATGTCCAACAACTGGTTTATTTATTTTATCTAGCATATTTTGTGTATTTGAACTATAATCTGCTATCCAGTATCCAACATCAAAATTAAATCCAGTTTGTTCTATTTCTTGTTGTGTAGATGAATTACAATATATACAAACATAATATCCTGCTTTTTCTAACATTCTAATTGTTTTATTTAACATCTTTATTGCATTAGGATCTTTTTTAACTAATCTTTCATATAAGTTTTCTGATGTACCTGGTTCACATTCAATATCTAAGAATATTGGTAATTCCAATTGAATACCAAATTCTGTTTTTATTCTGTCTAGTTCATTAATTGTCATTCTTACTTCTTTTTCTACTTCAGCATCATTTTTTGCTGTAGGCCAGATATATACTCCAATTGGTACTCCCATTTCATGGCATGCTCTTGCTTGTTTTTCAAAATTTACATCTATTTTATCATTAGTCTTCCAAAAATATGCCATTCTCATTATTACAAAACTTATATTTGGATTTAGATATAATACTTTTTTTAAATTCATGCCTGATTGTGCATAACTAATATCTATTCCTGTTGCATAACCATTTGTTTTGATTTCATCACCCATTGATGGTCTATCAATTGGTTCATAATTAAAGTTTGGCACTATTATTTCATCTTTGGGTTTTATTAAATTAGGATTCTCTATTTGTGGATTAAGTGCAAGTAACTCATCTAAGGTTATACCAAAATAATCAGCAATTGAACCAAGTGTATCTCCACTTTTTACTATATATATCTTTGTACTTTCTTCATCAGTTTTTTGAGAAACAGTAGTTGTTGGTAATGTCACCGGTTTTTCCTTTTTAGCTTTCACTCCAGCATAAATTCCTATTGTTAAAACTCCAAGTAATAATGCAACTACTTTTTTAAGAGCATTAGTATTTTTATTTTTGTTTTTATTCATATTTATTAAGTACCTCCCTATAATACATTATATCAATAAAATCCAACTATTTCTAGTTGGATTTATTTTATTATGGCGGAGCAGGAGAGATTTGAACTCTCGCACCAGGTTACCCCGATCTACATCCTTAGCAGGGACGCCTCTTCAGCCTCTTGAGTACTGCTCCAGCAACAAAACAATTTTACAATAAATACTATGCTAAGTCAATTAAAATATAATTATTTTGTACCAGTAGATCCAAGTCCTCCTTTTCTGGTAGTACTTGCATCTTCTATTTTATTTACTATTTTTATATCAATCTTTTCTATTGTAGAAAGTACTATCTGAGCAATCCTATCTCCTTTTTTAATACTATAGATTCCATTTTTATTACCTTTAGTACTTATATCATATATATTATATAAACTATCATCCTGTGCTTTTAAAACATACTTATTATCAATACTAATAACACTATATATTTTTTCGGAAATATTACTTAGAATTATACCTAGTTCTAATCTATAATCACTATCAATTGTTGCCGGTGAATTTGGAATTCTAAGTGGTGTATTTAATGATAACCCACTTCTTGGTCTTATTTGAATTTCATAACCTTCAGGTATTTCAAATTTTAAACCTGTTGATATTAATTTAGTTTCACCAGGCATAAGTAATACATCTTCTGTTGCTCTAATATCCATACCTGATGAACCTTCACTTTGATATTCAGGCAAAACAATATTTTCTTTTAATTTTTCAATTTTTAATGTCACTTTTTTCATTTTATCACCTTTTTTATTATAACATAATTAAATATATTCTAATATATTATTGTTTTATATGATAAAATGTATATAGGTGATTATATGAATAAAATTATATATAAAGTTAAGTGGAAAAATATTTGTATCTTATTTTTATTTTTTGCGTTTTTTGTTGGATTTGCATTCTCCATATACAATGTTATTAAATGGAAAATAGATAATAATAATATTAATAAACAAGTTAATAATATATATGATAAAGTTAAAGTAAATGAAATTAATGATAATTACAAAACAAAAATAATTGGTGATAAAACGATTTTAAAATCTAATCCATACTGGGATTTTATAAAAATAAAATTAATTGATGTTAATTTAAGTGAATTAAAATTAATAAACAACTCTACAGTTGGTTGGATAAAAGTTAACGGTACTAATATAAACTATCCTTTTGTACAAACTAGTAACAACAAATATTATTTAACACATTCATTTGATAAATCTTATAATGGTGGTGGGTGGGTTTTCTTAGATTATAGAAATGATATTAAAAATTTAAATAAAAATAATATTATATATGCTCATGGAAGATTAAATACAACTATGTTTGGTTCATTAAAAAATATTACAAAAAGTAGTTGGTATGATAACTTAAATAATCATATTATTAGAGTTTCAACAGAGTATCAAAGCACATTATGGCAAGTATTTAGTGTTTATATAATTGATAATACCAATGATTATATTCAAGTATCATTTAGTAATGATAATGACTATAAAAACTTTATAAAAAAAATTAAAGAACGTAGTAAATATAATTTTAATACAAATATCACTACTGATGATAAAATATTAACTTTATCAACTTGTTATAATGATTATAAAAAAGTTGTAATGCATGCAAAACTAATTAAAATTAAAGAAAAATAAAAACAAGGTTTTATCCTTGTTTTATTTTTTTGTTTTTATAAATATATATACCTGTTAAGATTATTCCTATTAAACAAATCAAACTTGTAACTATATATATTTTTATATTATCAGATGTTTGTGGGTTTACTTCTTCAGTTACTCTTACTGTACTAGTTGCTACGTTAGTACCATCATAGTCTGAAACTTTAACGGTATATGTACCTGGAATTAATCCTTCGATTTCTGGTAGTGTAATTGAATATATATTATTATTACATGTTGTTGTTGTCATATATAAAGGTTGACTATCTAATCCAAATAATACCACTTGTACTTCTCCAGTACCAGCTCCTTTAATTGTAATTCTACTATTTGTGTAACTTGTTTCTGTAATTGTTGCTGCTTTAATATTATCTATAGATAAAAACATTACTACAGCAAATACTATTAATGCAATTTTCTTCATTTTAATTTCCTCCTAAAGTAAACTGTACACCTGCACCCAAACCAAATTCAATTGATGGCAAGACATTACTATTAAAGCTTATTGGTCCATTAGTCAAAAATACACTAACTTTATTTACTCCAGTAATACCACCTTCATAAACTACAATTGGTTCTGGACCAATTGATTCAATACTTCCACTACCATCAGCTTCTAAGCCATTAATAATTGCTTCATCATTAATTTGTATTTGTTTATATCCAACTACTTTATTATTATTATATAAAACTACTTGTAAATATGCATCAAATATAGCATCACTATGTTGTTGATTATTATATAAATATGCTTTATGCATAACATATCCAGCATTTACTCTTTGACGTTCACCATCATATGAAAGTTCTATTGCTGTTCTAATAATATTTATTTGTCTTGTTACTGTACTATGATCGGATAATTCTATTGTTATTGTAACAGGTGTTTCTGTTTCATCACTTAATGGCGGTAAAGAAATATTTGCACTTTTAGTTTCAGGATTTATTGTATATTCCGCTCCAGTTAAATTAGTTATTCCTAAAACATTTGGTCCTGTTGCAATTAATGTTGTTTCATTGTTACCAAAAAATATTGCTACAGCTCCTGATGTGTTTGTTGTTACTATTGTTTGATCAATAGTAGCAAGTCCATAACTATAATCCATTCTTTTAGGTGCTGCTGCTTCAATATTAATTAAATTTTTTGAAATAACATCAGTAGTAATATTTAATATATCATTAGTTAAATGTATACCTACTTTACCAAACTCACTAAATCCTTCATCAATAATTATACTATTTAATCCTTCATTTGAAGAAACGGTTTGGTTAATTTGATCACGATTATTTATTCCTTGAATATTTAGATTTGATAAGGATTGAGTACCAGAATCACAAATACTTTCTCCATCATCAGGAGCAAGTTCACCATCTACTTCACATACTTTTGCTTGAAAAGATACAGTACCACTAGTCCAATTATCTGGCATTAAAATCATATTATTAGGGTCTGATTCGACCGGGTTATCTATTCCTTGAAAAGTAGCTAATATAGGAAAATTTACAAATGATGGTAATGGGCCATCTCCTCCAGGACCAGGACCAGGACCGGGATTATTATTTAGTGCTTGAAAATTAAATGTTGCCATTATATCTGAACTTGAAGTTACAGGAATATATACTGGCTCTCCTCCACCTGGTATATTATAACCTTGTCCATTAACGCTATAGTTTGTTGCTTCATACCCTTCTTCACATGTTAAATATAACCTTACCTGATAATTTTCTGTAAACTCTGGCAAAGTTATACTATTTGCAATAGGTGTTTGTGTTACTTCCCCTATTTTAACTTCAATTTTACCCATTAAAGTTTCTCCATTATAATACTCAATATAATTACCATTAGTAACTCCACCATTTATTGTTATTTTTTGTGCTTCTTCTTCTGCAAAAACTGGCATAATATTATTAAAATTAAGCGATGTTAATATCATCCCAATTACAACCATAGAAAGCAAAATTTTTTTACTAATTTTACCCAAGAACTTATTACTCTTTTTATTACTCACTATTTATTCTCCTGTATTATATTAATATAATTATACTATGGTTTATAATATTATGCAATAAAAAAGATTGTTTCTACAATCTTTTTTATTATTACATGTTTTGTAATAAAATGTTTTAATTTTGGTGACTCGTACGGGATTCGAACCCGTGAATGCTGCCGTGAAAGGGCAGTGTGTTAAGCCACTTCACCAACTGGCCAATGGCGCCTCAAGTAGGACTCGAACCTACGACCCCTTGATTAACAGT
>CAYNHX010000028.1:0-354 GCA_964397275.1 uncultured Muribaculaceae bacterium
TATTTCTAATCCTGATACTTGTATTGAACGAATTGCAGTTTCTCTACCAGAACCCATTCCCTTAACAAATACCTCTACTTTCCTCATGCCAGCATCAAATGCTACTTTACCTGCAGCTTCTGCAGACATTCCTGCTGCAAAAGGAGTTTTCTTTTTACTACCTTTAAATCCTAAAGTCCCTGCTGATGCCCAACTTACTACATTACCATCATTATCTGTTATTGTTACTATTGTATTATTAAATGTTGAATGTATATGTGCTTGGCCTTCTGGAACATTTTTCTTTACTTTTCTTTTTCTTGATTTATATGCCATAATATCCTCCTATTTTACTTCTTCTTATTAGCAATAGTC
>CAYNHX010000028.1:364-9627 GCA_964397275.1 uncultured Muribaculaceae bacterium
CTTACCCTTACGAGTTCTTGCATTTCTGTTTGTTCTTTGGCCTCTTACAGGTAATCCTTTTTTATGACGTATACCTTGATAAGAACCTATTTCCATTTTATTTTTAATATTTATTGATACTTCTTTTCTTAGATCACCCTCAACTAAATGACTATCTAGTTCTGTACGAATTGCACTAACTTCATCTGCAGTCAAATCTTTAGCCTTTTTATCTAAGTCTACTTTTACTTTTGTTAAAACTATTTTAGATAATTTTCTACCAACTCCATGAATATAAGTAAGCGCTATCTCTGCTCTCTTTTCTCCTGGTAAATCGATATTCTTAATACGTGTCATTTTCTTCCTCCTTACCCCTGTCTTTGTTTATGCTTTGGATTTTCGCATATAACAAATATTTTTCCATTGCGTCTAATTATTTTGCATTTTTCACATATTTTTTTAACTGATGCTTTTACTTTCATATTATTCCCTCCAAATTACTTTCTATAAGTTATTCTGCCGCGTGTTAAATCGTATGGTGATATTTCCATTACAACTGTATCACCTGGTAAGATACGAATCATATTCATTCGCATTTTACCAGAAACGCATGCTTCTACTTTATGCTTTTTATTTGATAATTCGATTTCTATAATAAAATGATATCCTTTTAATACTTCTAAGACTTTCCCTTCAAGTACTAAAACCTCTTCTTTATCCATTTATTCATCTCCTGTTAATATTTCACAGCCATTTTTTCTAACACATACTGTATGTTCAAAATGTGCCGATGGTTTATTATCTTGTGTTACTATCGTCCAGTCATTTTCTTGCATATATATTTTTCTTGTCCCAATATTTAACATTGGTTCTATTGCAATTACCATTCCCTCTTTTAATATAATGTTACTATTAGTATTATAATTAGGAACATCTGGTGGTTCATGTAGATTTTTACCTACTCCATGCCCGACTAACTCAATAACTATACTTAATTTTTTGCTTTTTGCATATTTCTCTATGGCTTTAGAAATATCGCTTATTTTATTTCCTTCTTTTACTTTTGATATTCCCTCGTACAATGCTTTTTTAGTGTGTTCTAATAGATACTCTTTTTCATAATTCATCTTGCCAACACCATATGACCACGCTGAGTCTCCATGATATTCTTTATAACAAACTCCTATATCTATTGAAACTAAATCACCTTCTTTTAATTCTCTAGCACTTGGTATCCCATGAACAACTTCGTCATTAATTGATACGCATATTGAACTTGGGAACCCCATATATCCTTTAAATGATGGTTTGGCATCATTTTTTATAATGTATTCTTCTGCTAGCTTATCTAACTCTAATGTTGTTATGCCTGGTTTAATATACTCTTTTAAATACTGATGTGTTTTATAAACTATATTACCCGCTTTTTTCATTAAAGCTATTTCTGTTTCAGACTTAATACTGATCATTATTCTCTTCCTAGAATTTTTGCAACTTGACCAAATGTATATTCTTTACTAATACTTGCATCAACTGTATGTAATAAATTTTTTTGTTTATAATATTCAATTGCTTCAGTTGTTTGAGTTAAATATACGTTATATCCTGCATTAAATGATTCCTCATTATCATCATTTCTCTTATATAATTTACCATTACATTTATTACATAAACCTTCTGTATTAAACTTATCAAAAAATTCGTTATAAATTTCTCCACAGTCTTTGCATGTAACTCTACCAATTGTTCTTTTTAATGATACTTCTCTTGGAACATCTAGCATAATTACACAGTCAACTTCTCTATCTGTGCCTTTGGTTGCTTCATCAAGAAGTTTTGCTTGCTCAAGTGATCTTGGAAAACCGTCTAGTACATACCCATTATCACAATCAGGTTGATTTAATCTACCCATTAATATTTTCATTGTTGTTTCGTTTTCTACTAATATTCTTTTTGATTGTAGTTCATCAATATGCTTGCCTAACTCGCTTCCTGACTGTGCTTCTTCTCTTAAAAGCGCTCCAATTGATATATTGGGAAGGCCGTATCTATCTTTCATAAATTGTGCTTGTGTCCCTTTGCCTGCTGCAAGTGGAGCTATTAATAATATATTTTTCATATTTTTCTATATCCCTTTCCATATTGATTTGCAGATATTGTGCTTTCAATTTGTCTATATGTTTCTAATGAAACACCCACTACTATTAAAAGTCCTGTACCACCAATTGTAATACTTGATGGCAACGAACTAAAATTAGATATAAATATTGGTAATCCTGCAACTATTATTAAAAATATAGCGCCAATAAATGTTATTTTTGATAACACATTTTTGATATAACCTTTAGTTTCAGTTCCCGGTCTAACTCCAGGAATATATCCTCCATCTTTATTTAGTTTTTCAGCTAAATCTTTTGGATTTAATTGAGCAAAAGTATATATATATGTAAATAGAAATACTAATACTATATATAGCAAAAGTCCTGTTGCTGAACTATATGTTAAATATTTATTAACAAAAAGTGCAACGGCATCATTTTTTATTACTCTTACAAAAAAAACTATTATTGATATTATGCTTGATGCGAATATAACTGGCATTACATTTGCTGAGTTTAATTTAAATGGTATGTATGTTTGTTGTGCTCCATATGAACTTATTGTTCTATTTGAGTATTGAATTGGAATTCTTCTTTCAGATTCTTGTACGAATACAACACCTACAATTACAGCAATATATAATAATAAAAATAATATAAATTTTACTACTCCAAGTGTTGTTGCTTGAGCAGTACCAACAACTACAAATGTACTAAATGCTGTTGTAATCATTGATGGTAATCTTGATGCAATACCCGCCATTATTATTAATGACACACCATTCCCTATTCCCTTTTGAGTTATTTGGTCACCTAACCAAAGAATAAATGCTGTTCCTGCTGTCAATATTAATGCAATCCTTGCAAGTTCAAATATTGAAACTGTACTACCAATAAACATATATGAATATGTAACTGCATATACAAACGCAAATCCTATACCAAAATATCTAGTAATTTTATTTAATTTTTGTCTTCCTGCATATCCTTCTTCTTTAGCTAAATTAGTAAAATATGGTACTATTCCCATAGATAATATTTGTATTAATATTGAAGCATTAATATACGGCATTACACCAAGTGCAAATATTGAAAATTCTTTTAATGCTCCACCAGAAAGTACATTTACTAATTCTAAGAATCCTAGATCAGAAGTAATGGTTTCTGTACCTGGTACTTTTATTGCTGTACCTATTTTAAAAATAAATAAAATTATAAGAGTAAACAATATCTTTTGTCTTAATTGTTTATTCTTTGGCGCAAAAATTTGTTTAAGATTCTTAAACATATTAAATCACCTCTACTTTTCCACCAGCTTCTTCTATCTTTTGTTTTGCTATCTTTGAAAATTTATGAGCACTTACAGTAACTTTTTTTGTAAGTTCTCCATTACCTAATACTTTAATTCCTGATAATTGATTTTTAATAATGTTCATATCTTTTAATAATTCAGGAGTAATTCTAGCCCCATCATCAAATGAATTAAAGTCTTCAACATTAATTGTCGAATATACTGTCTTAAATTTTGCATTACTAAATCCTTTTTTAGGAATTCTACGATATAGTGGTGATTGTCCTCCTTCAAATACAGGATTTATTCCTCCACCGCTTCTTGCTTTTTGACCTTTATGCCCTTTACCACTTGTTTTGCCAGTACCACTACTTGATCCACGACCAAGTCTTTTTACTGCTTGCTTTGAGTTTTTATTAAATTTTAATTCATTCAATTTCATTATTCTAAAATCTCCTCTATTGTTTTGCCTCTTAGTTCAGAAACTTTTTGTAATGTTTTTTGCATTTTAAGTGCTTCTAGTGCTGCCCTTGCAACATTTAATTGTGTATTTGAACCAAGTGATTTTGATATTATATCTTTTACACCTGCAAGTTCTAATATTGCACGAACTGGACCACCCGCAATTATACCAGTACCAGCAACTGCTGGTTTAATTAATACTCTTGCCGAACCAATTTCACCAATTGCTTCATGTGAAACAGTACGATTATCAATTATTGAAACGTTTACCATTTTATTAGTGGCATCTTGCGTTGCTTTTTTTATTGCTTCTTGAACCTCATTGGCTTTTCCTGTTCCCAATCCAATTTTTCCATTTTTATTTCCAACTGCAACTGTAGCAGAAAAACGTAATTTTCTTCCACCTTTAGTTACTTTAGTAATACGATTTATTGCAATAACTACATCATCATATTCTTTTTTTCTTTGATCACTAAATCTCTTTTCCATACGCTTTCCTCCTTAAATATTTAATCCGTTTTCTCTTGCAGCATCTGCTAAGGCTTTAACACGACCATGATATAAATATCCGCTTCTATCAAATACTACTTTACTTATTTTTGCTTTTTTAGCTTTTTTAGCTATTTCTGAACCAACTATTTTAGCCGCATCAATATTACTACCATTTTTAATCTTTAAATCTTTATCTGAAGATGATACACTTGCAAGTGTTATACCTTTTTCATCATCAATTATTTGCGCACTTATATTTTTTAAAGATCTAAATATACTTAATCTTGGTATTGCATTTGTACCACTAATTTTTGTTCTAATACGTTCGTGTCTACTTATTCTTGCTTCATTACGTGATGTTTTTTTTATCATAATTATCTTCCCTTCCTATTATTTAGCAGCCTTTTTTCCCTCTTTACGACGGATATGCTCACCTTTATAATGGATACCTTTACCTTTATAAGGTTCTGGTTTCTTAACTTTACGAATTTGTGCTGCAAATTCTCCTACTTTTTCTTTATCAATTCCTTTTACTACTACTTCAGTATTGCTAATTGATTCAACTACTAAATCATCTGGAATTAATACTTCTACTTGGTGTGAATAACCCGCACTAATTACTAATTGCTTCCCTTTTAAATTAAAACGATAACCCACTCCAGATATTTCTAATTCTTTTTTATATCCGTGTTTAACTCCTTCAATCATATTAGCAATGATTGCGTTTGTTGTACCATGTAATTGTTTTGATTTTTTAAGTTCATTACTTCTTGTAACTGTAATTTCATTTTCATCTATTTCAACTTTTATTGTTTTATCAACATTAAATGATAATTCTCCTTTAGGACCTTTAACAGTTACTCTATTATTTTCGTTTTCAACACTAACACCTTCTGGTATTAGTAATGTTCTATTCCCAATACGACTCATAAGGCACCTCCTTTAAATTACCATATGTATGCTAAAACTTCTCCACCAATATTTTCTTTACGTGCTTTTTTATTTGAAATAATACCTTTTGATGTTGACAAAATTGCAATTCCTAAACCATTTAAAACTGTTGGAATCTCTTCTGCTGTGGCATAAACACGTAATCCTGGTTTTGATATTCTTTTTAACCCAGTAATTACTCTTTCTTTTTTATTTCCATATTTTAATGTTAATAATATGTTATCTTGTATATCTTGTTTAACAATTTTATAGTCTTCTATAAATCCCTCTTCTTTTAATATTTTTACCATCTCTACTTTTATCTTTGAAGACGGAACCCCAACTTCTTTATATCTCATTTGGTTTGCATTACGAATTCTTGTAAGCAAATCTGCAATTGGATCTGATACTACTGACATATATATCCTCCTTTCACTCTACCAACTTGACTTCTTAACACCAGGAATTTCTCCCTTATATGCTAATTCTCTAAAACAAATGCGGCAGATGCCAAATTTTTTAATTACTGAATGTGGTCTTCCACATCTAACACAACGTGTGTATTCTCTAACTTTGTATTCCTTTGGTCTTTGACTTCTAACTATTATACTTTTCTTTGCCATTTTTTTCCTCCATTATTTCCTAAATGGTATTCCCATTTGTTTTAATAACTCAAGTGCTTCTTCATTTGATTTTGCTGTTGTAACAAATACTATATCCATTCCTCTTATTTTTTGCACTTCATCATATACTATTTCTGGAAATATTATTTGTTCTTTAATGCCTAATGTATAATTACCTCTGCCATCAAATGCTTTAGGAGATGCTCCCCTAAAATCACGAACACGAGGAAGAGTTATATTAATAAGCTTTTCTAAGAAAGTATACATGTTGTCCCCACGCAATGTTACCTTACATCCTATTTCTTGTCCTTCTCTTAACTTAAAACCCGCTATTGACTTCTTGGCTTTGGTAATAACTGGTTTTAAATCAGTAATTGCTTCTAATTCTTTTACTGACTCCTCAAGTAATTTTGAATTAGTAGCTGCATCCCCAACACCTATATTTACTACTATCTTTTCTATTTTAGGTACTGCCATGACACTTTTATGATTAAATTTTGACATTAACTCAGGAACTATTTCTTTTTTATATTTTTCTTTTAATTTGTTCATAGTTACCTCCTTCTATTAATCAATCTTCTCTTTAGATTTGACTGATATTCTTATTTTTTTTCCTTCTTTGTTTGTAGTATGTGCTATTCTTGTTCTTTTTTTTGTTTTTGGATCAATAAGCATAATATTTGATGCATGAATTGGTGACTCTTTTGATACTATTCCACCTGCTTGATCCTTACCTGAAGGCTTTTGATGTTTTTTAACAATATTAACACCTTCAATTACTGCTCTATTTTTTGCTTTTAATATAGTAATAATTTTGCCTTCTTTTCCTTTATCTTTACCAGCAATAACAATTACTTTATCTCCTACTTTAAAATTCATGTTTTCCTCCTAAAAGCTATAATACTTCTTTTGCTAATGATATGATTTTCATAAAATCCTTATCACGCAGTTCACGTGCTACTGGTCCCAAAACTCTGGTACCTACTGGAGTCTTATCTTCTTTAATAATTACGCATGCATTATCTTCAAATTTAATATAAGACCCGTCTTCTCTACGAGTACCAAATTTACTTCTAATAACTACAGCTTTAACAACTTTACCACTTTGAATATTTCCATTTGGTGTTGCTTTTTTTACTGTACCTACAACTATGTCTCCAATGTTTCCTGTTTTTACCTTGCTTCCTCCTAGAACTCTAATTACCATTAGTTCCCTAGCTCCAGAATTATCAGCAACTTTTAACCTGCTTTGTTGTTGAATCATAATTACATCCTCCTCTTTTAGAAATTACTATAATATTACAGCTTTTTCTACTATTTCAGCTAATACAAACTTTTTTGTTTTTGATAAAGGTCTAGTTTCAACAACGCGAACTATATCACCAATCTTAGCCTCATTGGTTTCATCATGAACACAATACTTCTTAGTATGTCTAACTCTCTTACCATATAAAGGATTTTTTCTATATGTTTCTACTAAAATAGTAATAGTTTTTTCATTTTTATCACTAACAACTTTACCCACTAATTCTTTATGGTTTTTTTCTTTCATATATTTCTCCTTTACTTATTATTTCTTTCTACTAATATTGTTTTCATTCTTGCAACTGTTTTACGTAGTTCATTTATCTTTGAAGGCTTTTCTAAATTGCCTGTTGTTTGAGCAATACGTAAATTAAATATTTCTTTTTTCATTTCGTTTATTTTATTTATTATATCTTCTGTAGATAATTCTCTTATTTCTTTAGCCTTCATTTGTTTCACCACCAATTTCTTTTGATACATACTTACATTTTATTGGCAATTTATGCATAGCAAGTCTTAGTGCTTCACGTGCTGTTGCTTCATCTACTCCAGAAATTTCAAACATTATTTTTCCTTCTTTAACAACTGCTACCCATTCTGCTGGTGCACCTTTACCTTTACCTTGACGAGTCTCAAGTGGTTTTTTTGTTAAAGATAGATGTGGGAATATATTTATCCATACTCTTCCACCACGCTTCATTTCTCTTGTAATAGCAATACGAGCTGCTTCTTTTGCCATTAATCCATATTCACCAAATTGTAGTTTTGTATTACCTCTTGCTTTACCATCATGATATAGTCTATGAGGTTTACGATATTTAGTTTTCTTCGGCATTAACATTAATATTACCTCCTTTATTCTTTGTAGGAAGTATTTCACCCTTATATATCCATACTTTAACACCCAACTTACCATATGTTGTATCCGCTTCTGATGCTGCATAATCTATATCTGCTCTTAAAGTATGAAGTGGTATTGTACCTTCACTATAACCTTCACTACGAGCTATTTCTGCTCCATTTAAACGGCCAGATACTAAAGTCTTAATTCCTTTTGCTCCAGCTTTCATAGCATTACGAATGGCTTTCTTTTGAGCCATACGATATGATGCTCTTCCTTCTATTTGTTGAGCAATACTCTTTGCAACTAATTGTGCGGCTAGATCTGCTACTTTTACTTCCATTACTGATACTTGTATATTCTCATTAACAAGATTAGATAATTGCTTTTTAAGTTTTTCGATTTCTTCTCCACCATGACCAATTATTACACCAGGTTTAGCTGTATTAATAATTACTTCAGTTACTTTACTATTTCTTTGAATTAATACTGTAGATACTGCTGAATTTTTTAACTTTTTATCTAAAAACTTACGTATCTTAATATCATTTGCTAAATATTTAGCAAAATCCTTATTTGATGAAAACCAATTAGCTTTCCAATCTTTATTAATACCAAGTCTAAGTCCAACTGGACTAACTTTTTGACCCATTATATTTCCTCCCTTGCAATTATCTTTCAGCAACTATTACTGTTACATGACTTGTACGATGATCATTTCTAGCTATTCTTCCTCTAGAATCAGGAACACTTCTTTTAATAAACTTACCATCATTAACATATGCTTCTTTTATATATAATTTTTTTCTATCCATTTTATTATTGTTTTCTGCATTTGCTATTGCCGAATTTAATACCTTTTTAATTATTCTTGAGGCTTTATTATTAAAACCATTAATTATTGTAAGTGCCTCATCAACATTCTTGCCATTAACCAATCTCATAACTAGACGAGACTTTAATGCTGAGATACGAACTGTTTTTGCTATTGCTTTTGCTTCCATATTTATATACCTCTATTTATTTACTTTCTTTATTTGTGCCGTGCCCACCAAACTTACGAGTCGAAGAAAATTCACCTAGTTTATGCCCTACCATATCCTCAGTCACATATACAGGAATAAATTCTTTCCCATTATGTACTGCAAAAGTATGTCCGATAAAATCAGGAAATATTGTTGAACGGCGTGACCAAGTTTTTATAACTTCTTTTTTTTGTGATTTATTTAATTCTTTAACCT
>CAYNHX010000029.1:0-8516 GCA_964397275.1 uncultured Muribaculaceae bacterium
AAAACAATCTATTATTACTAAAAATCATAAGTATAGTTTTAATATAAAATAAGTATGTTTCCATACTTATTTTTATATTATATTTATGATATACTTAGTAATAAGGAGTTTTAAATGAAACAAAATAATTTCATAAAAAATATTGAAAAGCTAGTAGATCCAATTGAAGTTGGTTCTCTTCACTTTATACAGTATTTTAATGGGCTTTTACCCAAGTTTATTCAAAAGAAGTTAGTAGAGTCTTCCTCTAAGAAAACGCCTTATATGGGTTTTGTAGTAGAGCCATATAGTTATTTCTTATGTTATGAAATTAAGAATATAGAAAAAGCAAAAGAGTTATTGCCAGATAATTTTGAATTAATTAAGACTAAGATATTTGAAGATGATGAACCTAAATATTACTCTATATTTGGATGTATAAATACACATACCAGTGCATTTTGGGGATTAAGAGTAGAGTTTTATATAATAGCAAAAAATAAAAACACTAACTTACTAAGCTGGTTAATTATTGATTATGATACTAATACTATTAGTTACGATAAGAAAAAAGGATTATGTAAACCAAATAGTAGTAAGTCAATAATTACTACTAATTATGATGGAACACTATTTGTAGATGTAGCAAGTGATAAAAGAAAACTAGTATTTGATAGTGATATTAAAAAAGGAGTAATGACTAAACTAGATGAGAGATTATGGTTAGAAGGTAATCTATCTATTGGATATGGCAAGAATATATCTAAAAAAGGAGAAGTATTCTCATTAAAGTTTGATTCACAAGAAGTAGAAAAGGCTTTAAATATACCTGCTAATAGTATTAACATAGAAAGTAATACTTGGTATCCAGGTTTATTTGAAGATAAACCTTCTAGATTAGTATGTTTTCCTTATGCTCAACACTATATATCAGATAGTCCTGGATTCTCTAGTAATTTAAAAAATAAAAAAGAATTAGAGACTGCTATTAATAAAATAGATTTTAGTAAAATAAAAGTATTTTCAACTAAGTCAATTAAGATAATGTTTATATTAGGTATGTTATTATCATTTACAATAACAACTATATTAATAATATTATTATTAGTAAAATAGTTGTATAATTTATATGGAGGTAAATATGAATAATTATGAAGAGATAGAAGAAAAGATAATTGATAAACTAAAGAAAGTAAAATTTGCAGTACTTGCTACCAGTAATAGTAATGGTGATATATCTGCTTGTCAGATGTGTTTAATAAGTGATGGAATAGATGTATATTTTCAAACAGATAGTAAATTTGAAAAGATAAGAAATATTAAAGAGAATAATAAAGTAGCTATTAATGTTGGTGACTACTATTTTAAAGGTGAAGCAGAAATAATTGGTCATCCTACTACAAATAATAGGTTTATTGAATTAATAAAAGAAAAGCATTTAGAAACATATAAATCTTATTCTAATATAAAGGACGAAGTATTAATAAAGGTTAAATTAACTGAATGTAAAATATGGGGAATTGATAATAGTAAATCTATTCATAATCAAGAAGCAATGGCTGTTATTGATATGATAAATAAAAAAGTTAATATAATTATTTGTAATAAGATGTAATAAACGAGGTAAATATGAAAAAAAACGATTCTATATGGCTTATTGTATTATTACCATTATATTTTATTTATTGTATTATTAAAGAGTTTATAAAATCATCAAAAAAATATTAATTTAAGGAGGTATATTAATATGGAAATTAAAGTTAAAAAATGTACTTATAGAAATAACCGTGGAGAACCTTGCAGTGAAAAAGAGTTTAAAAAAGAGTATAGAAGTTTTCAAGCAGCTCTAGAACTCGCATATGAATTAGGAGTTAAAAAAATAATAGACAGTATTCCAAAAAATATAAGTAATCAAGAAAAGCTAAAACATCTATATTTATATATGATAGAACATTTTAGTTACGACAATGATACTTATGAAAATTCTGATCTTACTGTTAATAGAAATAGCCCTTTTAGATTTAGAGAATGGACTTATAGCATTCCTGAGGGATCAAAATACATACCAATATTATTTAAGAAAGGTATATGTTCAGAATTTTCAAAAATATTTACTGATATTGCAATAAGAATGGGAATTCCTTGTGCAAATATTTCTGGAATGACAAGATTACAACATACATGGAATGCAGTTTTAATAGATAATACTATAAAATTTATTGATGTATTATTTGGTATACTTTATAAAAATAGTAACCCTTTACAGTACTTCTTAATAACAGAAGATGAATTATTATCAAGATGCACACATCATTCTTTTAAAGAAAATATACCCGCAGTAAAATCTGAATTGGAGAACTTAAAACCAAAAATCACAATACAACAAAAACCCAAAATTACAATAGTGGGTAATCCAAATAATGGGTCTGGTAAAACTAGATAAAAACCATATCTTAAGGAGAAATTATGGATATTATTAAAATAATAGAAAATGAAGTTATAAAAAGAAGTAATAAATTTGAAAAAGAACATAGTTATAATTTTTGGAATATTCATATTAAGTTTGTTGTAGAAAATGCAATTATATTAGCTAAAAAATATAATGCTGATGTAGAAATAGTTACTTTAGCAGCACTACTTCATGATATTGCTTCTATAACAAAAGAAGAATATCAAGAAAACCACGAGATAATAGGAGCAGATATAGCAGAAAAATTGTTGCGTGATAATAATTATCCAAAAGATAAGATAGAGTTAGTAAAAAGATGTATTTTAAATCATAGAGGTAGTAAGATAGTTAAAAAGGGCACTATTGAAGAAATATGTGTAGCAGATGCTGATGCATTAGCACACTTTAATAATGTACCAACATTATTTTCTCTAGCATATAATAAAAACAAACTATCTATCGAAGATGGTAAAATATTTGTTAAAGAAAAGTTAGCAAGAAGTTATAATAAGTTAAGTAATCAGACAAAAAAAGATTATGAAGAAAAGTATAAAAGCATTTTAGGTATAATTAGCTAGTAGATATTTTAAAGACAATCATATTTTATATGGTTGTTTTTAAATTGCTTGTAAATATTTATATATAGCGAATAATATATTAAGGAGATAAATATGACAAATAATTTATTAAAAACAGAGATTGAAGTTATAAATAATAAAATAGGAATAATACGTATTGGGGATGTTGACTATATTTCACTTACAGATTTAGCAAAGTATTCTAATGCTATTAACCCAGCAAATGTAATCATCCATTGGATGAGTAATAAAGAGACATTTAATTATATTAACTTATGGGAACAGTTGAACAATAAAAATTTTAATTTCACGGAATCCCGTGAAATTAAAATTAATGAAGTTAAGTGTCAAACATTTTCATTAAGTCCTAAAAAATGGATAAAAAAAACAAATGCAATTGGTATATTTTCTAAGGGTGGCAAGTATAGTATTGGTACATATGCTCACCCAGACATTGCATTTGAATTTGCTAGTTGGCTTTCTCCAGAATTTAAGCTATATTTAATAAAAGAATTTGAGAGACTAAAAAAACAAGAATCTTATCAAAATAATATCGAATGGCATGCAAGTAGAATTTTATCAAAAATTAATTATTTGATCCATACTGAGGCAATAAGTAAAAATATTATTCCAACTCTTACAGAAAAACAAAAAAATTATGTGTATGCAGAAGAAGCAGATATACTTAATGTTGCATTATTTGGAATAACTGCAAAAGAGTGGAGAACAAAATATCCTAAATTAGCAAAAAGTGGCAATATTAGGGATTATACAGATTTACTGCATTTAATAATTTTAAATAATTTAGAAAATATTAATGCAGAATTAATTGAAAATGGAGTTTCGCAACAAAGTAGACTAATATCACTTAATGAGGCAGCCAAAAGACAAGCAGATATTTTAATTAAGAGCAAAAACATTAAAATCTTAGAAAATTTATATAATAAAATATGATATAATTATCTTATTGAATAGGAGATATATATGAAAGTAAATAGTCCACTTGATGTGTGGTCTCCACAAAAACAAGGAGAAGAGATATTTTTAACCCTAGATAGTATTAATAATGATGATACCGTAATTTTATTTACAAATATTGAATCAGATTTTAAGGTAGGGGAGCACACTCTTCAGCAGCAGTATAAATTATGCATATGGGTAAGAGGAAAAATTAAAGAACCAGAAAGAGTTGAAAAACAAGGCCGTTTAATAATAATTCTTGAAGATGCACCGTTTACTGAAGAAGTTAAAGTGTCAGATGATTTTATAATACCTAAAGGTACTAAACTAGATAAAGAGTTATTAGAAAAAATATTAAAAGCAAAAGATATTAATTATATTAAATTAGATTCTAAACAAAAAAGTGAAGAAAAACCAACACATAAGTTAAATAGAGAAATATGGTTTATTCGTCATATTGAAGTTTTAGAATCAAGTTTTAGTGATAAAACTGCTAAGACTGTAAAAATATATCCAGATGTAAAAAGTAAATTAACTCTAAAGTATTATGAAAATGAAGAAACAGGTTATTTAATTGATCAAAGAGATTTTGTATGCTTAATAGAGTTTAATAACTTGTTAGCAATACTAGTTAGTCCAACTGTATATGAAATAGATAAGTATTATACAAGACCAGATAATTTAGGTTATAAACCAGTTACTATAGCAGATGTAAAAAGATTATTAACTGAAAAAGGTTTTGAAGTTGAAATAATAAGCGGTACACCTGATATTGAGATTGAATCAAAAATAAAATAGTTATATTTTAATAAAAATTACATCAATACTATCAATTATTAAATATGTTATAATATCTTTGGTGATAAAATGTATATATTATTAATTGGTATTTCTTTTTTAATATTTATAATAGATATTATTAGTAAAAGATATATTGAGATGTATTTAAATTATAAAGAGATAATACATAATTTTTTAGATATTAATTATACTAGAAATTATGGTATATCTTTTAATATGCTTGATGGCAGTAATATATTAATTATTATTTTAAATATTTTAATATTAATATTATTAGTAGTCTTTTTTGTTAAAGAGAAGAACAAGACAAAAGGGCTTAGTTTATCTTATGGATTTATACTTGGTGGTTTATTTGGTAATTTATTTGATAGAGTAGTAAATGGGTATGTAATTGATTTTATTAGCTTTAAGATAAAAGGTTTTACTATGCCTATATTTAATTTTAGTGATATAATGATTACTTGTGGTGTAGTTTTGATGCTAATATTTTCAAAAGGAAGTGATAGTAGTGAATAAGTATATAGTAGAAATAGGCGGTTCTAGAATAGACAAGTATCTAATTAGTGTGACTGATTTAAGTCGTAATAAAGTACAAGAATTAATTGCTGCCAATTTAGTTAAAGTAAATGATCACTTAGTAAAAAGTAGTTATGTAGTTAAAGAAAATGATTGTATTGAAATAGAAAGATTCTTAGAGTATGAAACTGATATTACTCCTGAAGATATTAAATTAGATATTGTGTATGAAGATAATGATGTAATAGTAGTTAATAAAGCTAGTGGTATGGTTGTACATCCTGCAGCAGGTAATTATTCTAATACTTTAGTTAATGCGCTTTTATATCATACTAAGAGTTTAAGTGATATTAATGGTAATGTAAGACCAGGAATAGTGCATAGAATAGATAAAGATACTAGTGGGTTATTAGTTGTTGCTAAAAACAATAATGCTCATAAGATACTTGCAAAAGAGTTAGAAGATAGAAAAATAAAAAGAGTTTATTTAGCTCTAGTAGATGGTGTTATTAATAATGACAGTGGCACTATTGATGCACCTATTGGTAGAAGTAAAGCAAATAGAAAGAAAATGGAAGTAACGGGTAATAATTCTAAGGATGCAGTAACACACTTTACAGTATTAAAAAGATATAGTGATGCTACATTAATAGAGTGCACATTAGATACTGGTAGAACTCATCAAATAAGAGCACATATGAAATATATTAATCATCCAATAATAAATGATCCAGTATATAATAAGCAAAAATCAACTCCTTTTGGTCAGATGCTACATGCGAAGAGAATCAGTTTTATACACCCGGTAACAAACAAAAAATTAGAGTTTGAAGTTTTACCACCAAAAGAGTTTAATGATATATTAGATAAATATAAGTAATGGAGGGATTATGAATAACAAAAATGATAATAATGAACTTTATTTAATGAAATTACTTCATTATTTTATTACTGAGAAAGATTATAAACCAATAGTAATAAAAGGTATAGATAATGAAATATGGCTTGAGAATATGGAAGAAAGTTATAAAATAATTAGAATAGTAATTGAACATATTCATAACGATGAACAATATGAATTTGATTTATATAAAGTAAAAAAGTTATTAAAACAAATAAGAATAAAAACATTAACATTTAGATTAAACGTAATATCATTATATTTAGATATAGAAGACAAGGTAAAATTATTTAAAGAAAAAAATATTTATTCTTTTGATATAAAAAATGAAAAAGATTTAATAAAAAATAAGTTTATTAAAGAAAAATACCCAGATATTGATAAAAAGTTAATATTTAATGAACAAGGTGTAACTCTTTTTAAAAAAATAAATAGAGATATATTAAAAAAGAATGAAGAAATAAATAAAAGTGTAAATGACTTATTTAGTGATAAAAAACCAATTGTTACAAATATAATAATTGGTATAAATATTTTACTATTTATACTTATGTATATATTTGGTAATGGATCAACTGATATAGGTACCTTATACAAATTTGGTGGTTTAATAAAATCAAATAATATATTAAGAATTTTTACAAGTTTATTTTTACATATTGGAGTTATACATTTATTATTAAATTGTTATGCAATTAGAATAATAGGAAAACAGATAGAAAGTTTTTATGGTAGAACTAAAATAATATATATATATTTATTTAGTGGAGTAGTTGGTAACTTAGTGTCATTAATATTCTTACCAACTAATATAATATCAGCAGGAGCATCAGGTGCTATATTTGGCCTTGTGGGAGCATTATTATATTTTACATATAATTATAGAGTATACTATGGAGAAATAATAAGATCTCAAATATTACCTGTAATAATACTAAATCTTGTATTTGGTATGATGATGTCTAATATAAATAATTTTGCTCATATAGGTGGACTAATTGGTGGTATATTAGCAGCTATTACTGTTGGTATAAATGTAAAAACTACAAAATTTGAAAAGATTAATGGACTTATAGCATCAGTTATACTTGTATTAATGTTGTTATATTTTATAAAATAAAATATTTATTGACATCATATATATCTAATTATATAATAAAAAATAGGAGGATATGTGTATGATAAAGAAAAAATATTTTTTTGGAATTTTATGTTTAGCAATATTATTTTTATTAACAGCATGTGGTAATAAAACTGCTATTGCAACAAGTAAATTTGCATCTACAATGGAGAAAAAAGGATATACAATTACAGATGTATCAAGCCAATATTCAACATATAAATATATTAATGAAGCAACAGTAGCACAAAGCCCTGATGGATGGCAAATAGAGTTTTATGTACTGGACAATAACGCAAATACAAAAGGCATGTTCAATACAAATCAAAAAACATTTGAAGCATATAAAGAAAGCTCATCAGCAGAATCATCAGTGAACCTAGGTAATTATTCAACTTATACTTTAACAAGTGCAGGTTACTATATGTACTTATGTAGGGTTGATAACACATTACTTTATGTAAAGGTTGCAAGTGAATTTAAAAATACTATAAAAGATTTAGTAAAAGAATTAGGTTATTAAAAAAATATAAAAGAACTTTTAAAGTTCTTTTATTTTGTTTGTATTTTTAAAGTTATACTTAGCTATTTCTTTTAGCTTATTTTCTCCATACTTATCTAATATTTCTTTACCAATTTTATCTACTGTCATTCCTGCTCCTTTTGGCAAAGTAATATTAATACTTTTAGATAACTTATCCATTTCTTTTAAAAACACATATCTACTTATTAATGAAGCACAAGCAACTGATAAGCACTTATCTTCTGCTTTAGTAGTAAATGTTAATTTTTTATAAACATTTTCTTCATCTTTTAAATATACAAAATATATTCTTGGATTAACAAATTGATCCACGACCACCATATCATATATTAAATCATTAGTTTTTAACAATTTTAAAATAACTTTATTATGTAATATGGCCTTTATTTTATTCATATTATTTGAAGTATTATTGTAAGAAACATTATCATAAATAATAGTTTCATGAGGAATAATATTTATAAATTTAGGCACAATATTTAGTATCTTATCATCACTTAATTTTTTAGAATCTCTAACTCCCAATTCTTCAAGCATAGATATATCTTTTTTAGATACAAAAGCTGCTGTAACTACTATTGGTCCAAAGTAATCACCAGTACCAACCTCATCAGAACCAACAGAATCAATAAAGTAATAATCTGTTTTATCTTTATCTTCTTTTTTTT
>CAYNHX010000030.1:0-8433 GCA_964397275.1 uncultured Muribaculaceae bacterium
GAGCATGGACTTTCCTCTACACTAAAAGTGCAGCGTTTACACAAAAACTATTAATCTCTATCTTCTTTACCATATATATATTTTTCTAGTTGTGATAATCTTCTTATAATATCAATATTAGTAATTTCTTTTTCATTTTTCTTAACTATATCAATGTTTGCTTTTAAATTTCTTAGTTCTTTTTTACACGCAATATTTTCATCAATAAGTTCCTTCTTTTCATTTTCAAGTTTGTTTATTATTCTCAAAAATTCAATATAGTCTTTTGAAATTATGTCTAAAAATTTATCGACATCTTTTAGTTCGTAACCTCTTGCATCTATTCTAAACTCTTTTTCGAAAATATCTTGTGGTGTTAAACTTATATTATCCATCATATACTATCACCTCTAGTAATTCATATTATCTCAATTATTACTGATTTTGTCAATTTACATTTGCCATATTATATTTACATATGTGTTTTTATATATTGTCATTTATAGTATAATTATTATGGTGATATTATGAAAAAAGGATCATTAAATAAATTTTTTAATAGTTATGCAAATAGAGGTATGGGTTTAGAGAATGATATAAATATATCTAATAAATATTATTTAGAAAATGATATTGCAGTAATACATAAAAAACCCACCCCAATAAAAGTAACTAAAATAATATATAATAAATCAGGATCAATAATATCTGAGGGTTTTTTTGAAAAACCTTCAACAACTGATTATAATGGTATATATAAAGGTAAATATATTGATTTTGATGCAAAAGAAACAAATTCTAAAACTTCTTTTTCATTAAATAATATACATAAGCATCAGATAGAACATTTATTTAATATATTAAAACATGGTGGTTTGTCTTTTTTGATAGTTAGATTTAATATGCTAAATAAAACTTATATTGTTTTTAGTGGTAAATTAAAACAATTTGTAGAAAATGAAAAAAGAAAGTCAATTCCTCTAATATTTTTTGAAAAAAATGGTATAATAATAAAAGATAAAATTAATCCTAGGTTGGATTATTTAGAGATATTAGATAAATACTTTCCGGAGGTAGAAAATCATGATGAGAAGAAGAAATAGCAAGTATAATAAATATAAAAAAGTAGTAAAAAAAGTAGTACCCAAAAAAGTCGCAGAGAAAGTAAATGCTGTTAATAAAAGAATTAGAAATATTAGTGTTAAAAAGAAAAAAAATATTTTTAGATTGGCAATAAATATTATTGCAATAGGCATGATTTTCATTATAGTAGCATCAATTGCTTTTGGATTTTATATAGTATATAAAGCTCCAAACTTTGATCCAAAAAACTTACAATATAATGAAATGTCATATATATATGATTCAAGTGGTAATGAAATTGCAAAAATGGGCAATAAAAAAAGAGATGTAATTCAATATGATGATGTATCACAAGTTCTAATAGATGCTATTGTAGCAACTGAAGACTCAAGATTCTTTCAACATAATGGGTTTGACTTACCTAGATTTATAAAAGCATCTTCTAAACAAGCTTTTGGGCAAAAAAGTGCTGGTGGAGCATCTACAATTACAATGCAAGTAGTTAGAAATAACTATACATCAAGAAATGCAAGTGGTATACAAGGTATAATTAGAAAATTTACAGATATATATCTTTCAATATTCAAAGTAGAAAAAAAATATACAAAAAAAGAAATATTTGAGTTTTATATTAATGAACCATTCCTTGGTAATAGTGCTTATGGTGTTGAGCAAGCATCGCAATCATATTTTGGTAAATCCGCAAGTAAATTAAACTTGGCAGAAGCAGCACTTTTAGCTGGTATGTTTCAATCACCAACATATTATAATCCTTATATATATCCCGAAAATGCTAAAAAGAGGATGTCAACAGTTTTATATTTAATGCAAAAACATGGATATATTACTGAAAAAGAAAGAAAAATTGCAAATAGTATGGAAATAAAAAATTTAATAAATAAAACAAACCCAGAAACCGAACAAAATCCATACCAAGGATATGTAGATTTAGTTGTACATGAACTTTTTGCGTATTATAAACTAAATCCATATACCGAAGCAATAAAAGTATATACATCTATGAATAGAACAAAACAAGATTTTTTAAATTCTGTTATGAATGGCACTTCATGGAATTGGGAAAATGAATTAGTACAAACAGGTATATCAATGTCTAATGTAAAGACTGGTGAAATTGTTGCAATTGGCGCTGGTAGAAACAGAACTGGTGAAAGACAATATAATTATGCATATATGATTAATAGACAAATAGGATCAACCGCAAAACCACTTTTTGATTATGGACCTGGTATTGAATATAATGGATGGGGAACTGTTACATATTTTAATGATGCTCCTCATACATATAGTAATGGTATTGGTATGAAAAATGTTGATAGTAGTTATAAAGGTTGGTTACCTCTTTATCAAGCTCTTGGTATGTCAAGAAATGTGCCGGCTTTAATTGCATTTCAACAACTTGATAACAAAAAAGTAATTGAATTTGTTACTTCTCTTGGGATAACGCCAGAGATATCAGAATCTGGTACAATCCATGAAGCACATAGTATTGGTGCATTTAATGGTGCATCACCATTAAAAATGGCTGCTGCTTATTCTGCTTTTGCAAATGGAGGATATTACATTAAACCACATTCAATAAATAAAATTATCTATGTTAAAAGTGAAAAAATAGAAGAAAAGAAATATGCAAAACAAAAAGTTATGAACGATTCAACTGCATATATAATAAACTACGCTCTTAAATGGTCAGCAGATTCTGGTTCTGTTTCTGGCGGTAGAGTATCAGGTATATCTATTGCCACAAAAACTGGTACCACAAATTTTACTTCAGAAATAAAAAGAAAATATAATTTAAAAAGTAATGCACTAAATGATTTATGGGGAATTGCATATACTCCTGAATATGCTTATTGTTATTGGTATGGATATGACAAAGTAAATTCACAGCATTACAATACAACCTCAACATGGAATACTAGGGCAAAGTACTTAAACTTATTATCAAAAAATTTATTTGAAAAAACAGGAAGTGATTTTGAGAAACCATCAAGTATTGTTAGTGCTACTGTGGAAAAGGAAACTGAACCCTTAAAACTTGCATCTGATTACACACCAGATGATATGAAAGTAACTGGATATTTTAGAAAGGGTACAGTACCAAAAGAAGTTTCTGCAAGATTCTTACCTTTACCATCAATTACTGGTTTAAAGGGTACAAGAACAGGAAATAATATATCTTTATCTTGGAATACTCCTGCTTTTGATGAAAGCTATGTTGGTTTGATTGAAAAATATGGAGCTATTGGATATGATATATATGTAAGAAACAACATTACAAATATAACAACATTTGTAGCTTCTACAACAAACAATAATTTTTCTACAACGACGAGCATAGATGATGCTACATATATTGTTTATACTGCATATAGCACATATAAGGCTACACAAAGTACTGGAATAGAAAAAAGGTTAGTAAATACAAGTATAAATTTGTCAATGACAGTAACTCCTGGTGATGAAACAATTGCAAAAAACTCTATATTTACTGACACTTCAACTTTAAAAGTATATAATAATGGTATTGATATTTCAAATTTATCTGATATTAGCAAAACAGGAGATGTTGATACATCAATAAGTGGTACGTACACATTAATATATACCGCTACTTACCTTGGTACATCAAAAAGTATTACAAGAAAAATTACTGTGAATTAAAAAAAGAAGTTAATCTTCTTTTTTTTCATTTAGCCAGTCATAATCAAATATTTCTATGTTTTCTTCTTTCTTATTTTTCTTAATATTTTCTAAATCTTTTTTTGTTTTATATCCTTTTTTATTCCAATCAAACAATATTTTATCAATATATCTTAGATT
This sequence comes from uncultured Muribaculaceae bacterium, assembly GCA_964397275.1. GTDB lineage: Bacteria > Bacillota_I > Bacilli_A > RF39 > UBA660 > DAOOPL01. The sequence goes on from CAYNHX010000030.1 coordinate 3,907, forward strand.
ATTTACCCCGTTAAATGTTGCTTCTTTTAATGCGCAAGTAATTAACTCATCATTTATTCCCGATTCTTTCCAACTATTTACTATTTCATACTCTATTGGAGAAAGAGTTCTTCCAAATTCTCTTTCAAATATTAAATATATATTGTCTTCTTTTTCTTCGTGCTTTTTTTCATCTAATATATTTAAAAAAATTTTATCGTAAAATGGATCTAAATTAATATATTCTTCAACAATACCTATATTGTTTTTCTTTACTTCAATACTTATTAATTTTTTTTCTTTTAATAAATTAATTGCCTCTAAAACGTCTGTTTCTTTTGCATTAATTTGTTTTGCTATTTTTTTATAATCATATAATATTATGGATTCTTGATTAATTAGAAATATTAGTACTAAAAATAAATTTATATCTAAATCTAATATGTTTAAATACTTAATTAAATAGCTTGGTATAACATAATTTGTACCTTTTAATTGCTCTAACAATTTATTATTAAACATAATAAGCCTCCATAATTAAACTAATTATATCATTTTAATATTTTTTTAACAAATAATTAATAATACTTTCTTTATCGTTTTTTAATATATTATTTACTAATTTATTTTCTAAATCTTTTAATATAATTTTTATATTTGAATTATCCTTTATATTTAATAATTTGATTATTTCTGGTATAGAAATAACTATATCTTTTATATTATGAATTTGCATATTCTCTTCCAATTGTTTTATTTGCTCGCTATCTATACCAAGTATTTCTGCAGCAACTAAACATATGTACTCTCCATAAATATATATATCATTACTATCAATATTACCCTTTTTTATTATATACTTTAAAGCTTCTAATTCGTGTTTTTCATTTTTTGAAAACTGATACCTATATGAAGGATTTAGTTGTGCCCAAATACCCATAATATCCTTTGTAAACACTATGTTGCTACATGTAATATCTAACTCATCAAATATATTATATTTTTTTAACAATCCTATACCTTTTTCTATATTTTTTGAAGAAAATATTTTATATAATTCTTCTTTTTTTCTATAATAAGAAAGATTACTAATTAAATTTTTATTTTTAATTATTGCAAAGTCAAGCTCTTTATCTATTGAAAAATTAAGTACTGTTGAAAATCTTATTGCCCTTAATATTCTAAGGGCATCATCACTTATTTTTTTATTTGAATCACCAATAGTTTTAATAATCTTCGCTTTGACATCTTTTATTGAATCTAAAAGATCAATTATCTTACCATTACTATCCATACAAATTGCATTTATAGTGAAGTCTCTTCTTTGTAAATCTACTAACAAATCATTTGTATATTCAACATTTACAGGTGTTCTATTATTTATATATTCACTATCTATTCTAAATGTTGTTATTTCATATCTAATTTTTTTTCTATATATTGTAACAGAACCATATTTTTCTTTTGGTAAAATTGCATCTTTAAATATTGTTTTTAATTCTCTTGGGGTAGCACTAGTACAGATATCCACATCATAGCTTTGTATTCCTAGGATATAGTCTCTAACAAAACCTCCAACTATATATGCTTTTTTATTATATTCTTCTATTTCTTTTAGTATTTTTAAACTTTCTTCAAGCATTTATATCACCTGTTTAATTATAACATTATATAAAATAAAAAAACCATTTTCATGGTTCTTTTTTTATTTGTTTACAGCTTCTTTAAGTTTGCTTCCAACCTTAAATGATACAGCTATTCTTGCAGGTACCTTAACTGCTGCTCCAGTTTTAGGATTACGAGCTGTTTTTGCTGCTTTCTTAGCTGTTTTGAATGTACCAAAACCAACTAAAGCTACTTTCTTACCAGATTTTAGTGCTGCTGTAACACCTTCTACGAATGCATCAACTGAACGTGCTGCATCTGCTTTTGTTAAGCCTGCTTTTTTGGCAATTGCTTCAACTAGATCATTCTTTGTCATAAAAATTCCTCCATTTTCTATTTGTAAGCAACATATGATGCTTACACTTATAAAATACCATTTTTATAACTAAAAAGCAAGTATTTTTAATAAAAATCTATATTAAACAACACTTTTTAGTAGATTCCAGAGTTATTATCTTCTAAATCTTCATTATTTGTCATAATTTCAATCCCTTGATTACTATTTATTGGGTTTAAAACCTCTGTTTTTTGGTCATCTAAATTAGGTATTCCCACTGGATTTTCTATTTTATTAATAGATGCAATATTACTTTGATCAAAATCATCAAGATTTATATTAGTTGTTGGAATATCTGGTTTATATGTATTTGTTACTGGTTTATCAATTATGGGACTTTCAACTTGGTTGTTACTTATTGGTGGTGGTGTTTGCATTACTGGGTTTTGTACATAGTTATTAACGTTTGAAGTTATTGTGCTTCCTCTCCATGTTACATATATATTACAGTTATTACTTAAAGGTTCAGGATTTGGTTTATCTAATTTAATAATTGTAGGTATTTTAAATGCCGTTCCAAATGCTATACATGTACCTGGTTGTAAATTCTTTTGTTTTTCAATTATATCATCACTAATATTTGGTACCATTTTTGTCATATAATCAACATCACTTGGGTGGTTCATTCTAAATATTAAGAAGTTTGAACATTGTGATAGCACTGTTTCATTTAGTTCCGTTGGTCTTTGAGTTATGATTCCCAACATAACGCCATATTTTCTACCTTCTTTTGCAATACGATCAAAGATATTATAACCTAATAAAAATCTATCATTATCATTTTGAACATATCTATGTGCTTCTTCTAAAATTATATGAAATGGCATTGATGCACGAACTGGTAATTTTTTTGAAAAATCAAATAATAGTTTTGAAAATATTTTAACAATAACTTTTGAAAACCTATCATCTGTATCTTCAATATTAAAATTAATAATTTGTGCTCTTTTCCCATCTTTTGTTATTAATAGACTTGATATAAATTGAGATGCAGTAAAATGTTTATCACACCCAAAATATTTTGCATATGGCCCATTTACAATAGAATGTAATCTTACTTTTAAAGATATCGCATCATTATATGTTTCTTCATTATCAAGCAATCCCTCTGATATAAGAGTAAAATTTAGCGCTGTTTCTAAGTCTTCTAAAGTAAAGAAAGAACCATATTTTACCTCATATTTATTTAATGTCTCATCGATGAAACTAGTTATGTAGTTTGATATTAAAACACTTTCAGCAAAACTACCTGTTTTTTCTAATTCAAAACATTTTCTAAAACTTCTTGCATAACCAATACCTGGTATTTGAGCATTTAAGTTAAACTCTGGTGTTGGTACTGAAGAAACAATAGAAAATATATTATTTCTAATTCTTGTTGGTGTTTCTGAACTATATAATACAGAAAGCAATGCGGATGCAATTAAATGATTTTTATATCTATTTGATAAATCGTCATGTTGTGAAAAAATTGACACCATTTTTATTGCTTTTTCTATTATTGAAATTTGTGAATGTCTTTCTGCATCAAAAAGCAAAACAAAATCATCAAGGCTTAAAAGCCATAATGGTATTTTAATAAGGTCTGCTCCTTCAATATTATTTTCAATTGTAGTATATTTTTTATAATTAAGATTTGGGTTAATTTGATTAATATTTTTAAAAGCATGACTATATTCATCTGATGCATCAAAAATAAATATATTTGATCTTTGTGCTAAATTATTTGGACTTTCAAATAAATTTTGCATTATTCTTGTAAATCCAAATGATTTACCACTACCAGAATTACCAAATATTGCAAAGTGACTACTAAACAAATTATTTACATCTATATTTACTTTTGAACCTTCAAAAAGTGGTGAATTACCAATTAAAAAGCTTTTTTCATCTTGTATTCCAATTAAATTGTTTAATTCTTCTTGGCTTATCTCTCTTATATTTGAATTCATATTAGGCTTTCTAATAATACCAGTGGTAAATCTTCCGTCTGAAAATAATTCACCAAGGAAACTAATAGTAATGTTTTCTGAATTAATATCTTGTATTTCTCCGATTATCTTTTTTTGTTCATCTTCAAAAACAACAAGCATATTAATTAAATCATTAGCTACTTGTAGGCTTGGATCGGGTTTAACATTTACTTTATTTCCATCTATATAAGTTATTTTTCCTATCATATACTCACCATCCACGATTTTATTCTATGTTGATATTATATCATATTATTTAAAAAATCAAACAAAAAGCAATAAAAATATTTATTACTCATTTCTGTTTTTAAATTGTATTTGTATTGGTGTGCCTTCAAAATCAAAATTTTCTCTTAATTTATTTTCTAAATATCTTTCATATGAAAAGTGTACTAATCCCTTATTATTAACATTAAACATAAATTTTGGTGGTTTTGTATCACATTGTGACACAAAAAGTATTTTTAAACGTTTGCCTTTATATGATGGTGGTGGGTTTTCGGTTACTGCATCCTGTATTGCAACATTTAAAAGACTTGTCTTTATCTCTTTTGTTGCATTATTATATGTTTT
>CAYNHX010000031.1:0-4626 GCA_964397275.1 uncultured Muribaculaceae bacterium
GACGTATTCACAATCACAGGTCGTGGAACAGTTGTTACAGGGCGTGTTGAAAGAGGACAATTAAAACTAAATGATGAAGTTGAAATAGTAGGTATTCATCCAACTAAAAAATCTGTTGTTACAGGCATAGAAATGTTCCGTAAACAACTTGATTTTGCAGAAGCAGGAGATAATGCCGGTGTACTATTACGTGGTATAGCTCGTGAAGATGTACAACGTGGACAAGTTCTTGCTAAGCCAGGAAGTGTTACACCACATACTACATTTAAAGCACAAGTTTATGTATTAAGCAAAGAAGAAGGTGGACGTCATACACCATTCTTTACAAATTATCGTCCACAATTCTATTTCCGTACTACAGATGTAACTGGCGTAGTTCAGTTACCTGAAGGCACAGAAATGGTTATGCCTGGAGATAATATAGATATGAATGTTGAGTTAATCGCTCCAATTGCTATTGAAAAAGGAACTAAGTTCTCAATCCGTGAGGGTGGTAGAACAGTAGGTTCTGGAGTAGTAACCGAAATAAATAAATAAAAAAACCCAAAAGGGTTTTTTATTTTGCTTAAACTGGCGTATTTAACCAGTCAATAATCGGATTTATACTCTTGCTTGTATAATATATTTTTTTATCAATAACAAGATCAAATTCACCAACGTATTCAATAATTTTATTACTAAATCCTAATTTAAAATCACTTACCTCTTTATGTGTAGAAATATCGTTTGTATCAACTGAAATACCATTTAAATTAGCAGCAATATAACCTAATCTAATACAATCTTCTATAACTGTGCTATATAAGTTATACTCTGGAAAATAAGTTTTAAAATTTTCATTAATAGCAATCATCCAAAATATAAGCTCCTTATTATATTTTATTACAGCAGTAGTTGCTGCAATAATTCCATTAGGATTATTTTGAAACACATCAATTGCTTTTAGCATATTGCTTTTATATGTCCCAAGCAACAAATCAGACTCCATTTTTTTATTTAAAATATCGCTTTTATCAACAATAGACATATCTTGTATCAAGTTATTAAGTTCGCTGTTTCTATTTTCCTCTTCTTCATATATAGTCCTACTATTTTTTACAAACACTCCGGGATCAATTCTTGAAAAATATATTTCAAATCCTTTTATTTCTTCAAATACATCAAAAAAATTGGAATAAAAGTCTTTGCTAATATTATTATTTAATTTTGCCAGTTCATAAAACTTATCGATATCATTTCTACTGCCTCTAAAAACCTGACATCCATATTTTTTAGAATCTTCAATCTTTCTTTTTGCATCTTCTGCAAAATTAGATATAGTATTACTATCTAATGGTATAACTATATCCCACCTTGGTTTTTGAGACTCAAATCCTTTATTAAAACCAAGATGTATATAACTTAAAGCTTGAAGTTTTTTTATAAAACCATCATTACCACTAGCAGCACTATTTGGAAAAGAAGCCTTATCGTATTCTTTATATATTACTAATGGATCAACTTTTACATATATAAAAGATCTTTTTGCTAAAAACTTTTTTAACAAGTTTGTAAAATTTATGATTAAATTATCATCATTCCAATCAATTAAAAACCCTCTTGGACAATAACCAGTTCTTGATTTACTTTTTGACTCTTTTACCAAAATTAATGTAGCAGCTAAAATACTTCCGGTATCATCTATAAGACCAATATAAAATGGTTCGTAGCCATTTTTTTTCATAACTTTTGCATAGTAGATACTTTGGAAAAAATTATAATTTGGATGATTGACTGCGTATTCATTATATGTTTCTTCTTTAAGGACTGCAATTTCCATTTTGTACCTCCTATCCGTATGTTTTACTATTATAATATTATATCATATTCCAATTTATTTAACATTAATTTTTTATTTTATTGACTTTTTTATATGTAGTTGTTACTATAAACTATGTAGGAAAGTAGGTAGATAATATGAAAATAGAAAACATAAAAGCTAGAGAGATATTAGATTCTAGAGGTAATCCAACTGTTGAAGTAGATGTAATATTAGAAAATAAGATATTAGCAAGAGCATCTGTACCAAGTGGAGCATCAACAGGTAATAGAGAAGCACTTGAACTTCGTGATGGGGGTTCTAGATATATGGGACTTGGAGTGGAAAAAGCAGTTGAAAACGTTAATACAAAAATAAAAGATTTAGTAATAGGAATGGATGTTTTTAATCAAAGAGAAATAGATGAAAAAATGATTGAATTAGATGGTACAGAAACTAAATCTAATTTAGGAGCAAATGCTATATTAGGAGTATCAATGGCAGTGTTAAAAGCAGCAGCTAAAGCGAAAAACATAGAACTATATGAATATGTTGGAAATGGCAAAATACTTCCAATACCAATGATAAATATCATAAATGGCGGTGCTCATGCAGATAATAAAATTGATTTTCAAGAGTTTATGATATTACCATACGCAGACACTTTTAAAGAAAGAATAAGGATAGCATCCGAAGTATTTCATAATTTAAAAAAAGTATTAAAAGAAAAAGGATATGCAACTAATGTTGGAGATGAAGGAGGGTTTGCACCCAATTTATCAAGTAATAAAGAAGGATTTGATCTTATAATTGAAGCAATAAATAAAGCCGGATATATACCTGGTAAAGATGTAAATCTTGGAATAGATGTTGCAGCATCATCATTCTATGAAGATGGGTATTATAATTTTGAATCAAACAAGATAACAAAAGAAGAATTATTAAACTACTACTTAGATATAGTAAACAAATATCCAATTGTAACAATAGAAGATCCATTTGATGAAAATGATTGGGAAAGTTTTACGATATTAACAGAAAAAATAGGAAATAAAATACAAATAGTTGGCGATGATTTGTTTGTTACTAATAAAAAATATAGATGAGAAAGCATGTAATTCAATACTTATTAAAGTTAATCAAATAGGTACAATAACAGAGACACTAGATACAATTAACTTAGCAAAAGAAAATGGTTATACGACAGTAATATCTCATAGAAGCGGAGAAACAGAAGATACAACAATTGCAGACTTATCAGTAGGACTTGGCCTAGGACAGATAAAAACAGGTTCTGTATCTAGAACAGATAGAATATGTAAATATAATCAATTATTTAGAATAGAAGAAAAAATATAATTTATGGAAATAATAAGTGTATTTTTAGGTGGAACTTGCGGAAGTTCTACTTGGAGAGAAGAATTTGTAAAAAAATTGGACTTAAATAAAGTATCTATATTTAACCCATTAGTAAATACATGGAATACCTATAACCAAATAGAAGAAGATAAACATAAAAAAGAAGATGATCTTTGTTTATTCGTAATAACTCCAGAAACAGATGGTTTTTATAGTTTTGTAGAAGCAGCAGATTATAGTAATAAATATCCCAATAAAACATTATTTTGTGTACTTTATGAAGCAAATAATAAGGAATTCAATGAACACGAAAAAAAGAGTATATTAAAAACAATAGAAATTATTAAAGCCAATGATGCTAAAATATTTAATAATTTAGATGAAGTTGCAAAATATATAAATAATTATAGTAAATAAAATAGACAAAAACATATTAAATGTGTTAGAATACATAGCAAGAGGTGAATATTATGGAAATAATATTATTAATTATATCAATTTTATTAATAGTTTTAGTTTTATTACAAAGTGGTAAAGCAGAATCTGGCGCAATAATACAAGGTGGAAACCAGGATTTGTTCAGCAACAGAAAAGAACGTGGTGGGGAACTATTAATTACAAGAATTACAATGGGACTTGGAATAATATTCTTTATCGTGTGTATACTAATGACAATTTAGTTAAAAAGAGCATACAAAATGCTCTTTTTATTTTATAATGATATTAAGGAGATAATATGAAAGAGAAAATAATAGATATATTGAAAGGCAATAATAAACCAATAACTTTAATTGAATTAAAGGATATGTTAAAGTTCCAGACTGCAGATGAATTAAAATTGTTAATTGATATATTAAATGAAATGGAAAAAACATTTACTATCTATAGAACAAATAAAGATAAATACATTATTTTTGAAAATAGCCATCTAAAAAGAGGGAAAATATCTGTATTTGAACAGGGATATGGGTTTTTAATACAAGATGGTGATGATATACATATAGACAAAAAATATTTAAATGGTGCAATAAATGGAGATAATGTTATTGTAGAAATAATAGGTAAGGGAAAAGATAAAAAGCAAGAAGGAAGAGTATTAAAGATAGCAGAAAGAGATTTTGGACTTATTGTAGGAGAATTTTATACAGAGAATGGAAAAAGCTTTTTAAAACCAGACGATAAGAAGCTAAAGATAGATATAGAATTATCTAAAGAAAGTATAAAAGATGTAGTTGATGGGCATAAAATATTAGCACAAATAACAAAAAGAATTAGTAGTAATTATTTTATCGGTGAGATAGTAAAAATTATTGGTCATAAGAATGATCCGGGCATAGATATTGTATCAGTGTTATACAAATATGGTATAAATAATATTTTTAATGAGGAAATAGAAAAAGAGCTTGAGCAAATACCTAATGTAGTCACTAGTGATGAAAAGAAAAACAGAAAAGATCTAACACAAGAGG
>CAYNHX010000031.1:4637-8379 GCA_964397275.1 uncultured Muribaculaceae bacterium
AATATTTACTATTGATGGCGACGATACTAAAGATATAGATGATGCAATATCAATAGATAAATTAGATAATGGTAATTATAAATTGGGAGTACATATAGCAGATGTATCTTATTATGTTAAGCCAGGCACAAATATATATAATGAAGCATATGACAGAGGCACAAGTGTATATCTGGTAGATAGAGTAATACCAATGCTGCCACATAAGTTATCTAATGGTATATGTTCATTAAATCCAAATGAAGAAAGATTAACAATATCTTGTATTATGGAAATAGATAATACAGGAAATATTATTTCTCACGAAATATTTGAAAGTGTTATTAAATCAAGAATACAAATGACTTATAAGAAAGTAAATAATATATTAGAAAAAAACGAAGTACCAGAAGGTTATGAAGAATATAAAGAAGAATTATTATTAATGAATGAACTTGCAAAAATACTTAGAAAAAATAAAGAAAAAAGAGGATATATTGATTTTGATGTGGATGAAGCAAAAATAATAGTAGATGAAACAGGATTTCCAATAGAAATTAAGTTAAGAGATAGAGGAGCAGGAGAAAGATTAATAGAAGACTTTATGATAGCTGCAAACGAAACAGTTGCAACACATATATTTTATATGAAGTTACCATTTGTATACAGAGTACATGATAAACCAGAAGAAGACAGAGTAAAAGAATTTATTGCATTTTTAAGTTCACTTGGATACACAGTAAATGGAAATTTAAAGAAAGTAAATCAACAAATGTTTCAAAAAATATTGGTTGATTTAAAAGATAAATTAGAATTTCCAATATTATCGAGTTTAATGCTTAGAACTATGCAAAAGGCAGTATATCAAATAGATAATATTGGTCACTTTGGATTAGCAAGCAAAATATATACTCATTTTACATCTCCAATAAGAAGATTTCCTGATACAACAGTTCATAGATTGCTTAGAACATATTTATTTAATAATGATATATCAGAACAAAAAGTAGATTCAATTCATAATGAATTAATACCACTTTGTGAGCACTCTTCTGAAAAAGAAAGAGCATCTATTGATTGTGAAAGAGATATAGACAGTATGAAGATGGCAGAATACATGACTAAACATATTGGTGAAGAATTTGAGGGATTAATTAGTAATATTACTAACTTTGGTTTTTTTGTACAACTTACTAATTTAATAGAAGGTTTAGTATATATAAGTGATATTCCGAATGATTACTATAATTTTGATGAAACAAAAATGCAAATGGTTGGATCAAAAAAGAATATAATATATAAAATAGGACAGAAAGTAAAAGTAAAAGTAAAAGCAGCATCAAAAGATGATAGAACTATAGATTTTGAATTAGTAGGTGATGAAAATGTTGGAAATAAGCAATAAAAAAGCATATTTTGATTACTGTATAGAAGATACATACGAAGTAGGCTTTGTTTTAACTGGCACTGAAATTAAGTCTATTAGAAAAGGCACAGCTAATCTAAAAGACTGTTATGCAAAAATAAAAAATAATGAATTATTCCTTTTAAATATGTTTATTGCACCTTATGAAGAAGGGAATCGTTTTAATCATGAGGAAAGAAGAACAAGAAAACTTTTAATGCACAAAAAAGAAATAATAAAATTAGAGCAAAAGACAGAAAAAGAAGGATACACGCTAATGCCGGTAAAATTATATTTTAAAAATAATAAAGTAAAAATATTGCTTGGGGTGGGAAAAGGTAAGAAACTATTTAATAAAAAACAAGCAATTAAAGAAAGAGAAGTTAAAAGAGAAGCAGAAAAAGAATTAAGCAACTTGAATAAATATTAGTTTGTGCTATAATATTAATTCCTGGGGCTGTTACGGCATCGACGGGAATTTTAGAGCTTAGGCTGCAAGTAGGTGGCAACCTTAAATGCAAACAATAATAACTGGAAACAGAAATTATAATTTAGCTTACGCTGCTTAATAGCGATAGCGTAGCACTTCTTTTATAACTATACTCATGAGTTATTCTAAGGAGTTCAAATATAATGAGTTATATTACTTTATTTGTTTAGGATAAAATAATGAAAATAACTAAACTAGTTAAGAAATGGTAAGTTAAACACCGTACTTCTTAATAAAATATAAGTTTAACTAAACTTGTAGATGTTTAAGTAGCTAGGTTTTCGGACATGGGTTCAATTCCCATCAGCTCCACCAAATGAACATGAAGTGAACTCTTTCTACTATTTTGCGGGGGAGTCACTATTTCTATATAAATAAAAAATGACTATTAATACAAGTCTTTTTTTGATATAATAAGACCAATAATTTTTTAGGGGGTGTTACTGGCGAATATGTTATTAAAGAATCCGATAATATGATTTTAATATCAAATATTTTAAAGGAACTCAATATGCAAAAATTGCCAGTATATATGATAGGAAAAACTAATAAAGGTGTTTTGACTCAAGGCTTAGTTCTTAAAAAAATACGTAAGTGATTTTTGTACAAAAAAATTATTTAAAATAATACTATAGACATTTAGAATTATTATGTTAGAATAATAACTAGTAAAGAAAAAATTAATAATTAAGGAAGTGTAAATATGGCAAAAAAAGGAAATAGAACTGAAAGTAAACAAATACTAGATATTGTTAATAACAGATATGCTAACGTTAGAAAATTATTTGCTGGAAAGCGCGTAAATAAAAACCCTTTAACTACAACTCCAATTGTAGAGAAAAGATTATTTTATGTTAATAACTTCTTTTTTGAATCAATTGATGAATTGGCACATTATTGCATAGATAATAAAGTAAAAGAATATACTTCAGGAGAGTTAGAATATTATAGGGAATTTGCAGGCCGTAAAGATGTAATAAAACATTCAAGCATAGAAAACTCTTTTATTTATAGTGCGGTTGATGGAGAAGGATATGCAATATATAATAATGAAAAAAGTATATATAAAGGTGAATTCGTTTGGGAATTCAATTATGGAAGTATAGAAGGAATGTATAGAATATTTAGAGACAAAGGTGTTATTTTTGAAAATGATATTTATCAAAAAAGAGAAGAGAGCAATAAACGACTAACAAAAATGTTCAATATGGGTAAGGAATAGTAAAAACAATAAATAAAAAAATCAGCATTATGCTGATTTTATTTTCCATACATTGTTTTTAAATAACTAAACGTTGCCTCTATTTGTTTTCTTGTTAAATTTTTATATTCACTACCTTCAAGTTCAATGATAACTGATGCCCCTTTTCTATATACGCTTTTTATTCCATTAGTATCATCTTTATACTGTGCTCTATATATCGCAACATACGTATCTGCTGTTTTAACATCTTTAAAATCATATACATACCACATGTCAGCAATTTTATCTCCAGCAAAGTTAAAAACCATATAATAAAAATCGTTGAAATTAAGTACTAGTTTATTATCATTGGTTGTGTAATCAAAGTCCCACGTCTCTTTGGTCTCATTAGTTGTTTTTTTGGTAGTAGTAGTTGTTGGCGCAATAGTTTTATTGCCACATCCAGAAATAAATAGTGATAACAATATAAGTGAAGACATTAATATTAATTTCTTTTTCATATTTTCTCCTTTAATATTTATATTACAATTATACCCCTTTTTATTTTTTTTGTCTAACTTACTAAACATATTAATATATTACAATATTGTAATTTGTGATATAATTTTATTGGAGGATTTAATGAAAAAAATATATTTTAAAAATCTAAGTGAATATTTTGAAA
>CAYNHX010000032.1:0-8260 GCA_964397275.1 uncultured Muribaculaceae bacterium
CTTGAATATTTAGACCCAGATACTAACGAAAAATATATACCATATGTTATTGAGTCGACTTATGGAGTAAATAGAACATTACTTGCCATTCTTTTTGAAAGTTATGAAGAAGAAGTATTAGATGATGGTTCGATAAGAGAAGTATTACATTTTAAACCTTATTTAGCTCCATATAAAGTAGCGGTACTACCACTAATAAAAAATACCCATAGTAGTAAAGCAACAGAAGTATTTGAATTATTATCAAAAGAATTTCAAACATCATATGATGAAACAGGTAATATTGGTAAAAGATATAGAAGACAGGATATAATTGGCACACCATATTGTATTACAATTGATGATGATACATTAAATAGTAACACAGTAACTATTAGAGATAGAGATACAATGAAACAAATAACTTTAGATATTAATAAAGCAATCGACTATATTAATGAAAAAGTAAAATTTATATAAATGTATTTTATTTATTAAATATTTGTGTTAAAATATAAATAGTAATAAGAAGGTGAAAAGATGGGAATTTTAAAAAAAATATTTTCTATAAATGATAAATCAACTAGTAATGAGGAGTTTTATAATATATCTGCAATAGATGCATATAATGGTGACGGTGTTGAAGGAAGTAAGATGATACTTCTTGAACCAAGGGCATATTCAGAATCAAACCAAATAGCAGATTATTTAAAAAATAGAAACTCTGTTGTAGTTGGTTTAAAAAGAGTAACACCAGATCAAGGCAAAAGAATAGTTGATTTTATTGGTGGAGTTATTTATGCTATTGGTGGAGAATTACAAAAATTAGATGATGGCATATTTTTATGCACACCCAAAAACATAAGAGTACAAGGAAAAATGGAGGATGAGGAAGAAAGCTCAAAAACAAGAAAAAAAGGAGTAAACGAAGATTTTTAAAACATCGCAAGATGTTTTTTAAATTGACATATATTAAAAAATGTAATAAAATATAAAATAATAGGGAGGCATAAGTGTGAAAAGATTTTTGCTACATAGTTTAACTATATTATTTGTTTTTTTATTTGCTACATATAGTATCAATGCCTTAGGATTTGAGCTTGCTTCAACGGATGTTACAAAAAATGAAGATGAAAATATTACAATTACTGGGACGATAACTAATACTTCTTGGCCAACTACATTTGGTATTAAAAAAATAGAAGGTGAATTTTATTTTGATTCAAACTTCATATCTTTTGTATCAGTTACAACATCATCACCAGGAGTTTTTACTGTAAGTAATAGTGTTGTTTCTCCAGGTAAAGTAAGTATAGTTGTTGAAACATCATCTGCTAATGGTATCTTAACGGATAGTTTACTTTTTAGCGTTGCATTAAAATGTACTGGTCCAACATCTGGAAGTGACATATATTATAAAATAATATCTGGTGGTATTACCGATAAAGATGGAAATAAATTAGAACCAGGAAATGCGACATACACTACACCAGTTACTTCAAATAAATTAAGAGCAGTAATTAGTAAAATTAAATCTACTAATAATAATTTAAGAACATTAACCATTAAAGATTCGGATAATAAAGAATTAACGTATACACCAGTATTTAATGCTACAACAACAAGTTATAGTATAACAGTACCTTATGAGACTCCAAAAGTAACAATATCTGCAACAGCAGATGATTCTGCAGCAACAGTAGCAGGTATTGGAGATGCCACACTTGAAGTAGGAGATCAAACTGTTACATTAACTGTAACATCTGAGTCCGGTTCTGCTAAAACATATACGATAAAAATAACAAAAGAAGAAGAAAATTCTAATAGAACAAAATTGAAATCACTTACTATTGAAGAATATAAAGACTTTTTATTTAATCCTGAGTTATATACTTATACACTATATATTGATAAACCGCTTAAAGATTTAACTTTTGAATATGAAGTAATGATAGAGGGATCCACTGTTGAAATTAAAAATAATAAAAATTTAAAAGATGGTTCAATAATAAAAATTGTTGTAACCTCAAGTGATAAAAAAAATGAAGAGACATATAATATCAGAATACGTGATAAAAATGCAACGACAACTGTAACAAAAGAGGAAATAACAAAGGGTGGTAGGAATCCATATATTATTATTGGACTTTCTGCGGTATCATTTGGTATTTTAGGTGCATTAATATATATTATTAAGAAAGAGGAATAAAATGAAGAAAATAGGTTATTATTTATCATGTCTAGTTTGTACCTTTTTTGTTTTACCAATTATTGCTTATGCAACAGGAACAGTTAATTTTTCATTAACATCATCAGCATCAGTATATGTAAACAGTGAAATTACTGTTAGTTTAAATTTAACAAGTATAAATGGTTCTGGAAATGGGAACAATTTAACTGTTCTTACTGGTACACTTACATATGATGAGGAAAAGTTAGAATATGTTGGTGCAATTGGTGAGGTATCAGGTTTAAGTATTTCAAAAGTAAGTGATGGTAATATACTTGTTACAATAGCTAATCCATCATCTTCAATTGATACAGCAATTAGACTTGCTACAATAACATTTGAAGGTAAAAGTGAAATTACATCAACTCAATTAAAATATACAGTGTCTAATGCAGAATCAGGAACTGATAACGAGTTAGTTGCAAATAATCCTACATTGAATATTCAAGTGTTAAGAGAAAAATCAACTAATAATAATTTAAAATCTTTAACTGTAAAAGATAATGCTAATAATGTATTAACACTTACTCCAATATTTAATTCAAATGTTTTATTATATACCCTTACAGTACCATATTCTACTTCATATTTAAGTATTACACCAATTACTGATAGTGTTTATGCAACTAGTAAAATATCTGGTTCTTTAGTACTTGTAGAAGGCGTTCAACAATTAATTACAGTTACAGTAACATCTGAATCTGGGGCCAATAAAGCATATATTATTCAAGCATATAGAGAAAATAAAATTTCTGATGTTGCGACATTAAAAGCAATAAAAATAACTGGATATTCTAAATTAAATTTTGATTCTGATAAAACAACATACACATTAATATATAATGATGAAAGCGATCTAAAAGATTTTGATTTAGAATGTGAAGCAACAAGTGAAAAAGCATCTGTTGACATTGATAAACCAGAAAAATTAAAAGACGGCTCACAAATAATAATAACTGTTGTAGCAGAAGATGCGATAACAACAAAACAATATATATTAAAAATTAAAGTTGATGAAAATTCAGTTATTTCAATAAAAAAAGATGTAACTAGTAATAAGACCTTTGATATAAAAGATATATTAGGCAAGATAATTATTGGAGCAATTATACTTTTAATAACATTAATTGGAATACTACTAATATATTTAAGAAAAAATAGTAGTAATAAAAAGAAAAAACCAAAAGATGAATATAAAGAGGATATAGAAAAGACAAAAATATATTCAAGTGAAAAAGAAGAAAATAATCAAGAAAAGCAAGAAAGCGAAGAACAAGAAGACTCATATGAAGATACTGATGAAATAGATTATGATAATGTACAAGATGAAAAAGGCAATGATGAAGAGGATAATCCTACTAGAATATTTGATTAACAAATAAAAAGTATAAATCTATACTTTTTTAATGTTTAATAGTATCATTGACATTATTTTGTCCAAATATTATAATGAATATAAAGTAGAGGATAAAATATGGATGATAAAAGCAATAAAAATTATGTCATAAGTAGTAAAAAAGAAAAAACAATTAGTGTTTATATTTTTGAAACGTTAGTTACGGGATTTTTACTTTTTATACTTATTAATATTATTGTAGGATTAGTAAGCTTTTCTCTTGTATTAAGTGGTAAAGACCCAATATTTTATACAAGAGTAAGAACATATAATGAAAAAGCAACTAGTTCACAAGTAAAAGTATATTATAATTTTATTTATAAAATAATAATAAGAGAAACTATTACAAATAAAACAATGAATATAAAATTATGGTTTTCTAATGATTAAAAAAGGAGTAATACATGAAATTAAATTTATTTGACAACTATTATTATTTTTACGAAAACATTATAGTACTTGGAGTATCTTTAATCCCGGCAATATTTATATTAGTTGGAGTATTAATGTCAGACAATAAAAGTAGAGAACCTAAAACCAATATTCTTTTATGTATATTATCTGGGTTTATAACAATTGAATTAGTACTGTTTTTTAGTAAATATACATCTTCTTTTTTAATAGACAAAGGTACACTTTTTTATGTATTTGGTCAAGCTGGAGTAGAAGAATTTAGTAAATTAATAATATTTATGATACTTGTATATTTTAGCAGAAAATATGATGATATATATGATGGAATAGTATATATGTGTTTTATTGCACTTTCTTTTGCAGCAATAGAGAATACAATGTATGCATTTAATGAAAATACTTTTGTAGACAGCATAAGTTTAGCACTTGTTAGAGATATAACTACAATACCAGTGCATGTTATATGTGGTGTATTAATGGGATACTTTTTATCACTTTCAAAATTTGCAAAAAGTAAAATAATAAAAATATCAAATATATTTTTAGGCCTTGGAATAGCATTTTTAACGCATGGGTCATACAATTACTTCTTGGGCAAACTTCCAACAACAACACGTTCATTATTAGCTTATATAGTCTTTATAATTATTCCAATATTCTTCTTTGTATTAATGTTATTCATTTTCTCTAAAAAAATAATAAAGAAGAGTCAAGATTTAAATAAAATATTTATTGAAAATAAAAAGTATTCAAAAATATATTCATTTTTACATACTAAAAAAACATATCAAGGAGTAAAAAAATGAAAGTATTTTTACCTAAACACTATTATAAAGATATCTTTTCAATAAATTATAATAAATTAAAGGCAGAAAATATAAAACTTATATTATTTGACTTGGATAATACAATATGTCCTCCTAAGGAAAATATATTATCAGAAGACGTAAAAGAGCTATTTGAAAAAATAAGCTCAATTGGTATTAAATGTGTTATCTTCTCAAATACAATTGATAAATCTAAACTTAAAAATTTTAGTAATTATTATAATATTGATGTATATGGCTTGGCATTTAAACCTTTTAGTTTAAGCTATAAAAAAATATTTAAAAAATATAAATATAAAAAAGAAGAAATATGTTCTGTTGGAGATCAGCTAATTACTGATATTTTAGGGGGTAATCTGGCAAAGATTAAAACAATTTTAGTTGATCCAATATCAGATGTGGATGAAAAAGTAACGAGGATAAATAGAAAAATAGAAAAATCAATATTTAAGAAATTAAAAAAATATGGTTTTGAAAATAAAAAGTATTATTGAGTAATACTTATTTATTTTTTTAATAAATTATTGTATAATACATTCAGCTTTAAGGAGGAAAAATGGAAAAAGGAAAAAATATACATAATATAGAGATTAAAATAGAAGGACAAGTATGGAAAGATGCAATTGATGCATCATTTAATAAAGTTATTAAAAATATTAAAATAGATGGTTTTAGACAAGGGAAAGTACCAAGAGATGTTTATGAGAAGAAATATGGTAAAGATTCATTATATATGGATGCAGTAGATAATGTATTGCCCTTGGCATACACAGAAGCTTTAAAAAAAGTAAGCAAAGAACCAATTGTAAGACCAAATGTAGATATAAAAAGTGTTAATGAAGATGGTGTAATTTTTGGATTTACAATAACTAGCAAACCAACTATTAAAATTAAAAAATATAAAAATTTAAATATTAAAAAAGAAATAATAAAAGTAAGTGATGAAGATGTTGAAAACGAAATAAAAGTTATTCAAAAACAATATGCAGAGTTAGTATTAAAAGATGGAAAAATAGAAAAAGGAGATACTGTTATAATTGATTTTAAGGGTTATAAAGATGAAAAACAATTCGACGGTGGAACATCAGAAAACTATTCTTTAGAAATTGGCTCTAATACTTTTATTCCTGGATTTGAAGAGGCTTTAATTGGGCTTCAGAAAAAGATATAAATTTAAAATTTCCAGAA
Source organism: uncultured Muribaculaceae bacterium (assembly GCA_964397275.1). GTDB lineage: Bacteria > Bacillota_I > Bacilli_A > RF39 > UBA660 > DAOOPL01. The sequence continues at coordinate 6,035 of CAYNHX010000032.1, forward strand.
GATTATCCAAAAGAAGACATAAAAGGCCAAAAAGTGGTATTTAAAGTAAAAATAAATGAGGTTAAGGTTAAAAAAATACCAGAATTAAATAAAGAGTTTTTCTTAGATATGGGATTAAATGACGTAACTAGTATTGAAGATTTTAAGAAACTAGTTAAAGAAGAAATAACTACAAAATTAGAAACAGAAAATGAAAATAAATATATAGATAAACTTTTAGAAGAGTTAGAAAAAAATACTGAAATTATATTACCACATGAACTTATTCATGAAGAGATAGATAGAATTATGAAACAAAGAGAAGAGGCACTTAAAATGCAAGGAATAACTCTTGAACAGTTTTATAAATATACTAAAACAACAGAAGAAGATGTAAAATCTAAATTACATGATGAGGCTGAAAAAAGATTGAAAATAAGATTTGCTATTGAAGAAATATTTGAACTTGAAAAAATAGATGCTAAAGAAGAAGATGTTGATAAAGAAATAAAAGAACAATGTAATAAATATAATATGACTGAAGAAGATTTTATAAAAGCATATGGAAATAAAGACATGGTAAAATATGACATTATGGTTAGAAAAGTAATAGATATTCTTAAAAATGATAAGAAAAAATAATATAAAAAAACATATAAAAAATTATATGTTTTTTTAATATAATTTTGTTGACATTTAATAATAATACTCTATAATAAAGGTTATATTTTGGAGGGCATTATGATTAATAATAATTTACCTGTAATAGTTTTAAGACAAATTGTTATATTACCTCATACACAGTTAAAAATAGAAATTAGTAATGCTATTGATATAAAAATAATAAATTTGGCAAAGGAAAAACACGAAGGAAAAATACTTCTAGTATCTCCAGAAAGATATTTAGAAGAAACAATAGATGTTAGTGAACTTCCTAAAATAGGTGTTGTTTCAAAAATAATTCAATACTTTGAAAAACCAGATGGTAAAATAAAAATAATTATAGAAGGAAATAGTAGAGCATTTGTTAATAGTTATTTGCCATATCCTAATGAAAAAGATGTACTTGAAGCAGTGATTGAATCACCAACTAGATATGCAATTGAAAAAAGAGATGAAGAAACACTAATCAGGAAGCTTTTATATGAACTAGATAATTTTATTAATTTAGTACATTATTTTAGTAATAGTATTTTTGCCAAAATTGATAAAGAAGATGGTATTAGCAAATTAACTGATATCATTGCAGATTATCTTGTTGTATCATTTGAAAGAAAACTCGAATATTTAAATACTATTAATCCACATACTAGAGTGATGATGGTATTACAAGATATTCAAAAAGAAATAGATATTTATGAAGTAGAAAAAAATATAGAGGGCAAATTAAAAACAAGTTTAGATAAATCTCAAAAAGAGTATATATTAAGAGAAAAAATAAGACTAATTAAAGAAGAACTTGGAGATATATCTACTAAAGAAGAAGAACTTGAAGATATAAACAAACAATTAAAGAGTTTAAAAGCACCCAAACATATTATTGATAAGATAAAAGACGAAATTAAAAAATATGATACAACACCAAGTAGTTCACCAGAAATAGCAATTATTAGAAATTATATTGATATGATGTTATCACTTCCATGGAATACTCTTACTGTTGATAATACTAATTTAATTGAAATTAAAAAAGTACTTGATGAATCACATGATGGGTTAGATAAAATAAAAGATAGAATTATAGAATATATAGCTACAAAACAAAAGTCTAAAAAGGGGAAGACACCAATTATATGTTTAGTTGGTCCACCAGGTGTTGGTAAGACATCGCTTGCCAAATCTATATCAAATAGTTTAAATAGAAAGTTTGTGAAAATATCAGTTGGCGGAGTTAACGATGTTGCAGAAATAGTTGGACATAGAAGAACATATATGGGAGCAAATCCAGGAAGAATTATAAGTGCAATTAAGAAAGCAAAATCAAATAATCCTGTGTTCTTAATAGATGAAGTGGACAAAATGACTAAAGACATAAAAGGAGATCCAGCAAGTAGTTTACTTGAAGTTTTAGATCAAGAACAAAACTCAACATTTTTTGATAACTATATTGATGAACCATATGATTTATCAAAAGTTATGTTTATATTAACTGCTAATAATATGTATAATATTCCTGATGCTCTTCGTGACAGATTAGAAATAATAGAAATAGAAGGGTATACTGAATATGAAAAATTATCAATTGCT
>CAYNHX010000033.1:0-6644 GCA_964397275.1 uncultured Muribaculaceae bacterium
TTTTTCATTTCTTTTTCTATTTTGTCAAAATCAGATTCAGTAATGGTTATATCTCCAATATCTATATCATAATAGAAACCTTCTTCTATTACTGGGCCTACCCAAAATTTTGCTTCTGGATATAATCTTTTTATTGCATGTGCCAATAAATGTGCACATGAATGATTAAGTATATTTAGTTTTTCATCTTCTTTAATATTTATCATGTTCATCCTCCTCTTTAATATCTTCTTTTAAAGAAAAATTATTTATATCAAATCCACCAGTTTTATAATAAAAATATTCAATTAGTTTTCTAATGTTATCATACATGACATCTTTTCTATCAATTATATAACATTCTAGAAATAATTGTTTAAATTTTTCATCTGGTAATTTGAACACATGGTAATTTATTCTAAAATTTTCATTGGTTAGTATTTCATATACCTTTGATATTGGTAAACTTGGTATTCTATTATATCTATAATATGAATCTAATATAATATTTAATAATTTATAATATATTATATTAAATGACTTTTTTTCTTTTACTAAGCATCTTTTTAATTCATTAGAGAAGTACCACATTGAATATTTATTCATTTGAATCTCAGAATCATCTACTCCGGGTATTTCTTTATCTATATATAAAATTGCATTTTGTTGAAGTGTTTTTAGTTCGCCTGTTTTATCAAATAATATTTTCCCATATCCAACCATTTTTGCAGTACAAGTACTACCTTTTAAATAGTCTTCATCTAGATACTTATATATCTGGAACAAAGGGTTAACAAAATATTCTATTAAATAGTCATTTGCTTTTTTATTACCTCTTTCTCTTTGTTTAATATCATTTTTTAAAATTATATGTATATCTATATCAGAAAATTCATCATTATTTCCAGATGAATAACTTCCACATAAAATTGCTCCAATAACGTCTTCATTATTTTCATATTCATCTAAAAATATAGTTAATGCTTTTTCGTAATCACTCATGTTTTTCCTCCTTATTTTTAAACAAAAAAACTCCTTTATATTTTAAAGGAGCGTATATACGCGGTACCATCCTACCTTATTACTTATTTTAATAACGCTTAATATGCGGAGATCTTTTTCAAGCTCTACTAGAAGGTAGTAATTATAAATATATTTATTAGGCTTACATCGTCCCTAATTTGCTATAAAATAATTAATATAATCTTGTCCTTCGTCTTTGTATTTATGATAATAATACTATTTTATATACTAATTGTCAATTACACTCTATTATTTTTACTGATCATTTCTATATCAATAGTAAGTTGTTTAATTCTTTCTACTATTCTTTTTGCTTTTAATCCTTCTACTTTATTAGTAGAATTTGCCAAATGAGTTTGTAACTCCTCAATATTTAAATTTGATGTTATAAATGTAGTTAAATTTTCTTGCATTCTATATTGAAGAAGCGAGCCTAAAATTTCATCTCTATTCCATGAAGTAACAGATTCTGCACCCAAGTCATCAATTAACAATAATGGTGTTCTTTTTATTAAATTAAATTTGTTTTCAAATTCATCTGCTTCTGTAGCATTAAAAGATGCTTTTAAACTTCTTAAAAATTCCGGATAATATATTATTACACTTTTAATATTTTGTTTTGCTAGTTCATTAAATGTTGCTGCTACAAAATATGTTTTACCAGAACCAAAATTACCATGTAGAAATAAACCCTTACTATCTTTATTATAATTTTTAATAAAATTTGTTAACCATTTTATTACTTCTACTCTATTTTTATCATTAGTATATATATCTGACATCTTTGCATTTGCTATTTCTTTTGGAATATCAAATATAGTTATTTTTTCTTTATACTTATTATCTTTATTATATTTCTTTGTATACTTACATGGTTTATATGTAAACATTAAATTATCTTCATTAACATGTGGAAGCAAACAATAACCTTGTATATTGTTTTTACACATTGAAAGAGATTTACAATCTAAACAGTTTTTATATTGAACACTTGAATCTTCTAACTTTGATGTATATTTCATTAAAAAGTCATCACTAAGAGAAAGACTGTCTACTATTTTTTTAAATACTTCATCTTTTTTTGCTTTTATATATTCTTTTTTTATATCAATATCAATTTCTTTATTAATATATTTTTTTATATTTTCCATATTACATAAACTCCTTTAATATATTTTTCAATTCCTCTTCCTCTTGTTTATTAATATCTTTAACTTTTATTTCTTTATCAAACCATTCGGGTAATTTTGTATCTTGATTTTTACTAGGTATTTTTTCTTTATTATATTTTTTGTGTTCTTTTTCGCAAAGAGACATTGCTTCATCAACAGTTTTAATATTTAATCTTTTCCAATGAGCTGCTAAAGTTTCTAAAAAGTTTTTATTTAATTTTTTATTATTAATTTTTAAAGTGTAATCAATAAGTACATTAACAACACCTGAATTTAATTTAAAGTTAGTAAGTAAGCTTTCAATAACACTTAAATCTCTACTTGCTGGTCTTGCTCCATTACTTCTTGCTTTTAAAAAATTGTATGGTGTAACATTTTCAAAAATATAAATCATTTTTGATCTTGCACCAATACCATCCTCTGATTTTAAATTTTCTGGTTGCTTTTTATATAATAAAGATAATTTTTTTTCTTTATTTTCAAATTCATAATAATTTTTTACATTCTTTTTTAATAACTCTTTATCAAATAATCCGTTGTCTTTCATAGAATTTATTACTATTGGTGTCATTTCTTTTTCATCTAAATTATAAATATAAGATAGATTAATTATTAAATCTTTTAGTTCTTTATTAAAAGCCTTACTATTTATTATGCCTTTAGGTATTGATTCAAGTAATAAATTAAAATCAAATGATTTCTCTATTATAATATTATTAATATTATTTTTTTTAATATTATTAATGTTATTAAGTTCTTTTGTTTTATATTCAAATATATTACTAAAAACTTCTGTTACTTCTTTATAGTCATCTAAACATATATTTATATCTTTAAAATAATCAATTATTTTTTTATATTCTTTTTCTCCAATATTAGATTCTAAAAATGTAGATAATATCGGATGATTTAAAAATTCACTTGGAGATAGTGGTGAATAAAGTTCATAAATATAATTATTTATTTCTTTTTCTTTAATATATGTACGAAGTAATCCCACTGCTTCAAGTACTTTTCTTGATTCAATTATATCCGCTAATTTAGATTTTAAATTGGACATTAAATGATGATGAGTATAGTTAATGCTCATTATCTCTTGACTATCTAAATCAGACCATAAAGTAAAGTATAAACTGGTTGCTAAACTGCCTATTATTGGTTGATACAAAGTACTAATTATTTTTCTATCTTTATCATTAGTAATAGTTTTATTAACCACTATAAAAGTATCTGCTGGCAATATAGGAATATCTTTCATAGTAGTCACCTCTTTCTACTTATAATTTTATTCTAAATACACAAAATTAGCAAGTAAAAAGGTATTTAAAAAAATAGTATTTATACTATTTTTCCATCATCGTAAGTAAATCTATTTTAAATTTATCTTTTATTGAATTAGCATTTGATATCATTACACCTTTATATGCTTTTAATTCTTGCCTATGACCTTCAAGTAATAACTCTTCTGGTTTTATTGATTGCAATAATATTATTCTTTTGTCTTCACATACTGTATAACATAAAACAACTTCACCATGTACTTTTACAAATAAATCGTCTGTTGGTAGTCTTAGTTCAAAACTTTTTCTATATTCTTTTGTGTTTACAGATACTAATTTTCCTAAAAAATTACCATCTTTTAGTTCTGGATAATATTCAAATATTAACTTTTTATATGCTAACATATTATATTTTTTTACAGAACTTTCTAGTTTTTTAAAATCATTCTCGTTCTCATATTCAAGAATATAACTTTCTTTCATATTTTACCCCCTAATTACCCTTAATAGTACTATCCCATTAAGTATTGAGATTATACTATAATTATCATAAAAAGTCAAATTTTTTCTTATTTTACTTAGCTTCATACCAGTTTTCTCCTATTTCAATTTCTACCTTAAGTGGTATATCTAATTTATATGCGTTTTCCATTTTTTCTTTAACTATTTTTTCTAATTCTTTTATTTCGCCATTTAATACATTAAATATTAATTCATCATGTACTTGTAGTAACATTTTACTCTTTAAATTTCTTTTATTCATTTCTTTATAAATATCTATCATAGCTATTTTAAGTATATCTGCACTTGTGCCTTGTATTGGTGTATTTAATGCAATCCTTTCTCCTTGTTGTCTAATAACATAATTCGTATTTGAAAGTTCATTTATTATCCTTTTTCTTCCTAATAATGTTGTTACATATTTATTTTTATATGCATCTTTTATAATTTCATCCATATACTCTTTTACACCTGGATATGTATTAAAATATGTATCAATAAATTCTTTTGCTTCTTTAGGAGAAATTCCTAGATCTTCCGAAAGACCAAAACTACTAATACCATACAAAATACCAAAATTAACTGCTTTGGCTCTTCTTCTCATTAATTTTGTAACATCTTCTTTTTTTACTTTAAATATATCTACTGCTGTTGAAGTATGTATATCTTCATCATTCTTAAAAACTTCTATTAAATTTGGTAATTTTGATAGATGGGCAAAAATTCTAAGTTCTATTTGAGAATAATCACTAGAAAGTAAAAGAGATTCTTTTTCTGAAATAAATACTTTTCTAATTAGTCTTCCGTAGTCAAATCTAATTGGAATATTTTGAAGATTAGGTTCAATAGATGATAATCTTCCTGTTCTTGTTAATGTTTGATTATAAATTGTGTGAATTTTACCATCTGTTGATATAGAATTTGATAATCCAACTATATATGTGCTTTTTAATTTGGATAGTGTTCTATAATCAATAATTTTATCTATTATTGGATGTTTTGTTCTTAGTTTTATTAGCAAGTTCTTATCAGTTGTATATCCTGTTGCTATTTTTTTGCCTTTGTTTAACATTAGTTTTTCAAATAGAATATCTGCTAATTGTTTTGGTGACGATATATTAAATTCTTGCCCTGCAAGTTCATATATTTCATTTGCAATTATATTAATTTTATTATCTATTTCAATACCCATTTTTTCTAATTGATTTTTGTCAATCCTTATACCCTCTATTTCCATATCTGCAAGTACTTCTATTAAAGGCATTTCAATTTCTGTAAAAAGCTTTAGTAGATCTTCTGTTTGCATTCTGTTATATAGATTATTATATGTATTATATATAAATTCTGCTTTTTTATAACACAAATTAATAATATTTTCTTCTTTAATTTCTTTTGCTTTTGTAATTGCTTCATAAAAAGGAATATCATATCCAAGAGATTTTGCTAAATATGCAATATCATCTTTAACATTATAATTTAATAAATATCCTGCTATCATACTATCAAAAATATAATTATCTGAATTAATACCAATCTTTCTTAATGCCACAATATTTTTTTTAGAATCATATGTATATTTAGCAATTTTATTTAAAAATTTTGGTTTTCTTAATAGTATCTCTTTTGATACATAATATGCTTTTGTACCATCAAAAATACAAGAACCAAGAATATCGGCTTTATGATAATTTGATTCTGAAAGTTCAATATAAAAGCTTATAGGTTTATTAAGTGTTTCTAATTGTTTTGTATCAGTAACTATTATAATATTTGTTTTATCTTTATTTTCTTCTTTTTTAAACGTTTTTAAAAATGAAAAGAATTCTAATTCCTCGTAATTTTTTTTAAGTTCTTCTTCATTAATGCCTAAATATTTTGTATCATCAATAGTAATACTAAGTGGTACTTCTTTATATATAGTTGCTAATTCCTTACTCATAAAAGCATTTTTTTTGCCTTCTAATAATTTATCTTTTGTAGTTCCTTTAATATTATCAATATTTACATATATATTTTCAATGCTTTTATAATCTTGTAATAATTTTAATGCTGTTTTTTCTCCAATGCCTTTTACACCGGGTATATTATCTGATGGGTCTCCTTGCAACCCTTTTAAATCAATCATTTTATCTGGAGTAATATTATATTCTTTTTTAAATATATCTGGAGTCATTAAAATGTTGTCTTTTGTTTTTAATAACTTTACAGTTACTTTATTTGTTATAAGCTGTAGCAAGTCTTTATCACTACTAACTATTAATACATCTAACCCTTTATTTTCTGATAGAGTTGAGAATGTACCGATAATATCATCTGCTTCATATCCATTCATTTCATATGATTTTATACCCATATTTTTTAATATTTCTTGAACTTTAGTAAATTGAAGTTTAAGTTCACTCGGCATTTCTATTCTTCCTGCTTTATACTCTGTAAACGAATCATGTCTAAAAGTTTTACCTTTATCAAATGCGACCAAAATATTATCACACTTTTCTTCTTGCAAAATCTTGTTTATCATATTTATAAATCCATATAATGCATTTGTAGGAAATCCTGTTGATGTTTTCATCATATTTCCAGTATATGCTGTTGCATAATAACTTCTAAAAAGTATATTATTACCATCAATTAATACTAATTTTTCCATATTACCACTCCAATCCTTGAATGAAATCAATCTTCTCCC
>CAYNHX010000033.1:6654-7605 GCA_964397275.1 uncultured Muribaculaceae bacterium
TCATAGCATACCTCTTTTATTATCTAAATATTTACTATTACTATAACCAATTAGTGGAAAAAATACTGTTGGTAACAACAACATAAACACTCTATATACTACTGATTTACCAAAATTTTCTCCTATTTTAGAAATAAGAGATACATAAATATATATTGCAATTACTATAAATCCCAATTCAAACAAAGAGATAAAACTGCTACTTGCATATTCTTTTAAATATTCAGCTATAGTTATTATAAAAAAATATATACATAAAAAAACAAATTCTGCTGGATTTCTATCTCCTAATTTAAACCAAAGCCATTCTCTCCAAAAAGGTATAAATGCTGCGATTTTATTTTTATTTGCTTTTTCATTTATTTTCATAAATCCAATAAGCATTATTACGGCTGAAATTAGTATCATTATTAAAAATATTGGATCAAAAAGTATTTTTTTTGCTTGATCCATATTTAAATTAAATACATCTAAAAATTCATTTATAAATATTGTCATATATAATACCTACCATAATTATATTTTACTCTAATAGATATAAAAGTTCAAGTTAATAAAAAGTAAGTATACACTTACTTTTCTAATTTTAATAATCCAATTATATAGTTTTTACCATACTTTTTAGCGCATTTGGGACATGTAGTATAAAATATATATATATTATTAGGCTTATATCCATTTTCTTTTGCGTACTTAGTTAAATCTTCATAAAGAAACTTTGCATTTTGATATGGCCCATCAATAACTTTTGAATAAAACATACCATTTAAAGTAACATTATCTGCTCCATTTATTTCTTTTTTTACTAAATATAGTTGCTCTGCTTTCCATGGAGATAGTTCTCTGCTTAATATCATTGTCTTTGATATATCTTCTTCTGCTTTATTATCTCTTACTAATTTGTTTAAAGTTGTCATAATTTTACCCATATTAATTGGTATATAAAAAAGG
>CAYNHX010000034.1:0-7232 GCA_964397275.1 uncultured Muribaculaceae bacterium
TAATGGTTCTGGGTATAAATTGCTCTTTTTTTTATCATACTTCATTTTCATTTTATATCCTTCATTTGCAAGATACTTCAAGTACTGTAAATTAATATATCTTGCTAAAATAGTAGATACTAAACAACTTATCAAATAAAAAGAAATAATGTTCAGATACATAATATTTTCCTCCGATGAGTGATATATTAACACATAATATATATGCTGTCAAAATATATATGTTATAATAATACTGGTGATTATATGAAATTAGTATCGTGGAATGTGGCAGGCTTTAGAGCATGCCTTAATAAAGGCTTTGAAAAATTTTTTAATGAAGTTAATGCAGATATATTTTGCCTGCAGGAAGTAAAGGCAGAAAAGCATCAAATTGAGTTTGATGCTAAGGATTATTATGAATATTTATTTCCAGCAGAAAAAAAAGGGTATTCTGGTACTTTAGTATATACAAAAGTAAAACCAATATCAGTTAAATATGGAATAGATGTTGATGAATATGATAAAGAAGGTAGAGCAATAACTCTTGAATATAAGAATTTTTATTTAGTAAATATTTATGTACCAAATGTAAAAAGGGATTTATCTAGAATGGGTTCTAGAATGAAATGGGAAGATGAAATATTATCTTATATAAAAAAGTTAGAAAAGACTAAACCAATTATTATGTGTGGTGACTTTAATGTTGCACATACCGAAATAGATATTAAAAACGCAAAAGCTAATATTGGTAATGCCGGTTTTACCTATGAAGAAAGAGATAAATTTACTAAACTCTTGGAAAGTGGTTTTATAGACACATTTAGATATAAATATCCAGATACTATTTCTTATACATGGTGGAGTTATTTATTTAATTCTAGAGCAAATAATACTGGTTGGAGAATAGATTATTTTATAATATCTAATATACTAAAATCCAAAATAAAAGATGCATTTATATACCAAGAAATATTGGGCAGTGATCACTGTCCAATAGGAATAGAGATAGAAAATAATTAAAATATTATAAATAAAAAAGCACTATATAATAGTGCTTTTAATTATCTCTTTTTTAAAACTTTTATTTTGCTCTTTTCATCATTTATTTGTGTAAAACTATTATTTGCTAGACTATGTTCTTCAGCAAATTCTTGTTCTTTGCTTGTAGTTATGCTTTGTTTTATATTAATTAGATTGTCTTTTTCTTCTGCTAATTTTTTTGTAAGAAATTTAATTTCTCTTTCAGTACCATTTATTTCTTTTTTTATTTCTTGATAATTAAATATCCATCTGCGTATTAATCCTATTTCTAATATTGTAAGACCAGTACTAAATGTTGCTACTCCTGTCCATGCTAATAAAGGAGAACCATGTATAGGAGTTAATAATGCTATTGCTCCAGCAAGACCAATTCCAGCAACAGTTATTCCACCGCCATAGTACTTTAAAAGTAATTTCTTATATGATTTTAAATCAATTAGATTTTCCTTTTCCTTTTCTAATTCTTTTTCTGTTTTTTCAACAATATTTTCTTTTACTAATATATCTTCAATATTATCAGTATAATCTCTAATTGATCCACCATTACTATCTATAACAACAACTTTCCCGTCTGCATATATGTATTTTTCGTTCATAATAAAAACCTCCCTGTTTCTAATTAAATTATACACCGTTTTATAAAATAAGCAAATATATGTTATAATTTCAGTGGAGGTTTAATATGAAATTATTATATCCAGATTATAATAAGTGTTTAGTTAATATTAGTAATTCTATATTAAGGTATTTTAATATAGATACTTATCATAATTCATTAAAAGAATTAGATAATTTATTAGAAGAACATGATTATAAGAATGTAGTACTAATATTAAATGATGGTTTGGGATCAACAGTTTTGGATAATAATTTAGCTAAAGATTCTTTTTTGTGCAAGAATAAATTAATGGATATAACATCAGTATTTCCTGCAACTACAGTTTCAGCAACAACAAGTGTTATAACAGGATTATATCCTATAGAACATGGTCTATTAGGATGGTACTCATATATTAAAGATATAGATAAAGTAATAGTTACATATTTAAATACTATTAAAAATACTAATATACCAGCAGCAGATTATAGTATTATGAATAAATATTATAATTCTAAAACTATAATCGATAGTATTAATGAAACTGGTATATATAAAGCATATGGAGTATCTCCATTCTTAGATACTAAATATGATTTTGATAACCCAGATGATATGTATAATATAATATTAAACTTATGTAATAAAACAGGCAAAAAGTTTATATATTGTTATTATCGTGAACCAGACTCTTTAATGCACGAATTAGGAGTAAATAATATAATAGTAAAAGATAAAATTAAGTATATAAATAATAAAACAGAAGAGTTATCTAATAAATTAAAAGATACTCTAATAATAGTAACAGCAGATCATGGACTATTAAATAATGTTAAGTACATATTTTTAGAAAACTATCCTAAGATACAAGATACTTTAATTAGAGAAACATCAATAGAACCAAGAGCAACTACATATTTTGTTAAAAATAATAAAAAGGATATATTTTTAGAGGAATTTAATAAATACTTTAAAAAAGACTTTATATTATTAACAAAAGACGAAGTAATACAAAAAAATTTATTTGGATATGGAACACCAAATAGTAGATTCAAGTCATCTTTAGGAGACTATTTATCTATATCAATATCTAATAAATGTATTAGTGATAAGATAGATAGTAAACCATTTAAAGCTAATCATGCAGGTATAACAGAAAATGAAGTAAAAGTACCTGTTATTGTTATTAAGAAAAAAAACTAGCAAGAAATATATAGTGATTATATTAAATAAATATAGAGGTGATATTATGAGATTATGGCATAAAGACTTAATAGAAAAATTACCAGATAAGATGATAGTATCCCAGTGGAGAGAGCTATCAGCTATAACTGGTTCTATAAATAAAAAGGGTACTCCTAATCATAGATTAGTAAATATTATATTAGAATATGATAAGAGTCATTTTTATACATATTCTAATATAATATATAATGAAATGAAAAGAAGAAATATGAAGCCTAATAGTAATGTATATAATAAAATAGATGCTTATTGTCATTCTAATATAATAGATAGAAAACTATTATTTAAAGATTGGCATAATGATAGATATTATAAACAATGTTATTACAATTTAGAAGAAAAATATGATAGAGGAATAATAAGTAAAGAAGAATGGGAAACAATAGATAAATAGTAAGAAGTATATTCTAATAATGCCCTATCAGAAAATGGATATTAAAAGAAGTGGTAAATAATTCTCTTCTTTTGATATTTGAGTATACTATGTTATAATCATATTAGGTGATAATATGGGTATTAAATATGCATTAATGATAGATAATGAAATGTGTTATTTTCCCGAGGGTTTTGTTAAACTTTTTGGTGAAGATGATTTTATTATGCTATCTTCTGGTATAGAAGCTTCTAAAAAATATGAAATATTAAAAAAATTAGATTATCAATTTTCTAACTATGTAGGCATGTGTGCTGATGAAAAGTATTTTAAAGGAAGAGGTATAGAGTTTAGCATGTATAGTACTAATGTTAAAAAAGAAGTAGAAAAAGGTAATTATGATACTGCTAATACAGAGCTATTAAAATCAATAAAAGCATTTTATGACATACATCAAAATTGTATTAAGGATGAAGAAGAAGCAAGATCAAAGAATGTGGGAATAAAAGTTTAGAATTCTAAACTTTTTTATTTTACAAAACAATGATAAGTGTTATAATAAACGAAAAAAGGAGTATTATTATGGGATTTACAGAAGCTCAACAATATAAAATAAACATATTATTAGGAACAGAATTTAAAGAAACATATGATTTAATACCAGAAGAATTTAAAAAAAATTATTTTTTTCAAAAGTTCTTATATAAATTAGCAGAAATGAAATTTACTTTTGACACAAATGAAAGTAATGAATTTGAAAATATTATTTTGGATTTTGACGTAAACAAAACTGATGATGAAACAAAAACAAAAATCAATTTTCTTATTTATTCCCTTGATAATTCTTTGAGAAAAATAAGTACTGATGTAATACTTACTAATGAAAACACACTTAGTTTTTTGTATGTATCAAGCTATAACCATAATAAAAATTATATTTCTATGGAAGATGTTGTAACTCATAAGCTTGATTTAAGATTAAGTGAAGATAAATCAGTAATATTTGTAGACTATTTAATTCAGAATAAAAACAAATTTCCTATAGAATCATCTATGTCATCAACATTTAATATAGATGGAAATGAAATACAAAGAAAAACAAATTCTATTGAAACAGAAACTAATTTTGTATTATTTGATGAAGAAATAACTACGGCTGAACTTGAAATTGATGATAAAAACTACTACTTTAAAAAATTCTACCCAAATGAAGAAAAATATTTGGATGAAAATCAAGATTTATATTTAATAAAATCCGACAAAGAAGGGGAAACTAAATATGCTGTATTTTGTAAGTTAAAAAAATATGTTAATAAAGCATATGAAAAAAGTTTTGAACAAGTGTCCTCATTTAATAAAGAAGGAGATACTCTTTTTGAAACTTTAGATTGTAATTTAAATAGTTATGTGGTAGAAATAAGTGAAGAAGATTATAATGAAATAATAAAAGAACAAATAAAAATAAGAATAAAAAACATAAAATAATATGAGTATTTATATTGTTTTTTTATTATGATATAATATAAATATAAAAATGATATATAAAGAATAATAAGTAATGAGAGGTATCAATATGGAAATTATTAAAACTATATTTTTTGAAAGAGTAAAAAGATATTTTGTGTCTGTAATCATATTTGCAATTGCTACAATATATTTTCTTATTATTCAACAAATATATACATCTAGTAATGAGATATCCGCATTTAATCAAAATTCAATCAAGATAATATTATCTTTAATATATGGAGGAGTATTATCTATTACAATTGGCAATATAGTATTAAAAATAGATAATAAAAAATATTATTTATTATATCTTTTTGTACCTCTTGGAATGCTAATTAACTATTATTTTATAGTTAATGATTTAAACTATGCTGAGACCTCTATTAAATATGTTTTGTATAATTTTTCTACATGTTTATTATTTTTAATATTACCATTTATTAAAGATAAAAAGGATAAAGTATATTATACTTATGAAGTATTAAAAGGTATGTTATTAACAGGCATAATATTTTTAATAACATTTTTATGCATACTTGGTATATGGTTAACGATAGTTAATTTATTTAATATAGATTTTAATGGATTAATGTTTATGAAAGTAGTAGTGTCAATACTTGGATTTATAATGCCTACAGTACTATGCATACTGCTCCCAGATATTAATACTAAAGATGAAAATTATATTAAATACATTCCTAAAATATTAATGTATATAATTATGCCGGCATTAATTATTTATACCATTATTTTATATATCTATTTTATTAAAATATTAATAGAATTTAAATTACCAACCAATATGCTTGGTAATCTAGTTATATATTACTCAATAATATCAATTGTAGTATTATATTTTATAAAAAATATATCTAATAAATTTATAAATAAGTTTACAAAAATATACCCATATATTTTAATAATACCGGTAGTAATGATGTTACTTGGATTTGTAATAAGGATAAATGAATATGGTATTACTATGTTTAGATATTATGCTCTGTTAACAGCAGCATTTACACTAATATCAATATTATTAATAAAAATTAATAAATATAATTATATAATATTAATAGGAGCAATATTAATATTACTATCATTATTTGGCCCTTTATCTTCAGCAAATCTATCAAGAGAAAGTCAAGAACAAAGATTACATAAATTACTTATTAAAAATAGTTTAGAAAATGATAAAAACATATTAGATTATATTAATAATTTTAATGGAAAAACATTACCATTAAAATATAAAAATACAAAAGACTTTAATGAAATAAGAGACATTATTAGATACTTAAATAATTATCATAGTAAGTCTAAAATATTTCAAAAATAAATAATTTGTATATATTATGTAATAAAAAACCTAGATATGTCATTATATTAAAAGCATAAGAAAAGTAATAAAAAATCATAATAAAAATAGTGAAATATAATAAAAACATTTACCAGACAAGTAATAAAAATGTTATAATATAATTGTAGTTAAGGAGGACTCATGCCAAATAATATAACAAAAATAACAGCATATACTTATTATAAGTTTGGATGCCCCAAATGTGGTGCTAAACAACCAAACAATACAAGTAAAAAAGCCAGTTCAGAATTTGTACAATGTCCTGAATGTAAAGAAAGATTTTTGGTCTTAGCATATAAGACTAATGAGCCATTTGTTGCTATTGGTAACGAGGAACCAGATTCAGAAGCTTCATGTATAAAAAAAGCCACAAAAAAAATAATAGCAATAAGTGAAAGTGATTTTTGTGAGTATGGATGCCCAGCATGTGGAGATAAATATGTACAATATGTAGATATACGCGCCTCAGAATTTGCATCATCATATATAGAGTGTATTAATTGTAATGAAAGATTTATTATATTAAAAAATGGTATTAAACAGTCTTTAAATACAGTAAATGGTCAAAGGCCAAAATTAAGTAAACATCCACTTTCATCAGATAGTAAAATAAGACTGTTGGACAAAAAGGAGGGAAAAAATGGAATTTAAAGATAAAAAAGTTATAGTAACAGGAGCAGGTGGCGGAATAGGTAGAGAATTGGTATTACAATTACTAAGTAAAGGAGCTTATGTAGCAGCAATAGATATCAATGAAAAAGAATTAAACATTACTAATGAAAAGTCTGGTAATAGTGATCATTTATCATTATTTGTAGTAGATATTACTGATAATAATGCAATTGAAGATTTTAAAAAAGATTTTGTTAAAATATATAAAGAAGTTGATATATTAATTAATAATGCAGGAATTATTCAACCATTTATTAATGTTGATAAATTAGAAATGGATGTTATTAATAAAGTTATGAATATTAATTTCTATGGACCAGTTAAGTTAACTAAGTTATTCTTACCAGATTTATTAGCTAAGAATAGTGGTCACATAGTTAATGTGTCTAGTATGGGAGGATTCTTTCCTTTCCCTGGTCAAACAATATATGGGGCTTCTAAAGCAGCTTTAAAGC
>CAYNHX010000035.1:0-531 GCA_964397275.1 uncultured Muribaculaceae bacterium
TGAAAATGTTAATATAGAAAAAGTATGGTATTAGGAGGTAATTATGAAACAAAAAAAATATGCAAGATATATTTTATTATGTTTAATTACAATAATAGTTTTGGGTTATATATTATATTATAATTTAAATAAAGAAAAGCCAAACATATTAAAAGAATATATTAGTGAAATTAAATATGATGAAATAAAAAATCATATTGTGGAAAATAGTAATGTAGTTATATATGCTACATATAAAAGCAATAATAATTCTTTTGAAGAAAATTTAAAAAAAGCAATAGTTAATTATAATTTGGGAGACAGAGTGCTTTATTTTGAAAACTCTAATTATAAGGAAAAAACAGATGCATATAAACAGAACAATATATTAATATTTTATAAAGACAATAAAATATCAAAGATAGTAAGTATTAAAAACTTATCATATAAAGAGCTTATTAAGTTATTTAAAACTCAGGAAATAATAGATGATTAATATTGTGCTTTATGAGCCAGAAATACCAGGTAATACTGGTAATATAATGAGAACAT
>CAYNHX010000035.1:541-7104 GCA_964397275.1 uncultured Muribaculaceae bacterium
TCAATTTTACACTTAATAAAGCCTCTTGGATTTTCACTGAGTGATAGATATTTAAAAAGAAGCGGAGTTAATTATATAGATAAATTAAAATATTATGTATATGAAAACTATGAAGAGTTTATAGAAAAAAATAAGGGTGATTATTATTATTTTACAAGATATGGTAAAAAACCTCATACATCTTTTGATTATTCGAATAATAAAGAAAATATATATTTAATATTTGGAAAAGAAAGTACTGGTATAAAAAAAGACATATTAAAAGAACACTTAGACAAATGTATGAGAATACCGATGACAAAAGAAGTTAGAAGTTTAAACCTATCTAACTGTGTTGCAATTGTATTATATGAAGTATTAAGACAACAAAACTATGAAGGCTTATTAATTGTAGAACCTCATAAGGGAGAAGATTATTTATTAAAATAAAAAATAGCAATTATTTGCTATTTTTAATATATCCATTTAATTCAAATCTTTTTATAGTACTTTCTCTACTAATAGAACCTACAATTCTATTTAAGGTGCTTTCTTCTTCTCCATTTGTAATGAAACACACCGTAGGAGTACCAGAAATAGATATATATGATGTTAAATTCATACTTTCTGCTTCACTTAAATTTCCATAATCTAAATAGTATAAAGTAATATTATACTTTTTTACTACACTAAGTAATGTTGGTAAATACTCAGCACAATGAGAGCATTCATCGCTGCCAACATAAAGCGCAAAACTATCTCTATTTTCAATTTTTTTAACAAAGTCATCATATTTAACTTCATGTAATAGGCTTTTATCTAAGCTCTTTTCTGTTAAGACTCTAAATGTACCAATTCCAATAAATATTAAAACCAATACTAAGACTATAATTATTTTTTTCTTCATTTTTTCACCTAAAATTGATTTTATCACTATTTTTTCAAAAAAACAATTTATTTTTATAAAAAATATGATATAATTATTTTGAAAATAGGAGAAGTGTAAATGAAAAGAATAATTTTGACATTTATTATATTCTTTATTTTTACAATTAGTATAAGTGCAGAATGCACAGAACAGGCATATGCTAATTTAGTATTTGAAGCAAAAGCAGTAAAATATAATTACGAATTATATGATACAGGACAGCAAGGAATTGTTAGAACAATGAGGTATAAAGTTACTGCAAGTGAAATTTCTCCAAATTTAATTATTAAATATGATGAAACAGGAGAAATATTAACAACAAGAAATAGTGTTAATGGCCTTATGCCAGGCACACTAAGTTCATTTTCAATATATGGTTCTGAAAAAACAGCATGTTATAATATTGATCTTGATGATAAAAATATTACATTACCAGAATACAACTCATTTATAAGTACAAAGGAATGTGAATACTCACCAGAATTTGAATATTGTAATAAAAACAAATCATATTCTAATTCTATGACTTATGAAGATTTTATAAATAAATATAATGTTTTTATGTCGGAGAAGGATCCTAAAGAACCTAAAGAAGAAACAACAAAAATCAATATTAAAAATGGTAAAAAAATAGATCCAATAATAATTATAATAATTAGTTCTTTAATAATAATATCAATAAGTATAATATCAATTAGTTATATAATAAAAAAAAGGAGAATAATATGAAATTAAGATTAAAAAATATATTATTAATAACATTTCTTATTTTTTCATTTTTTACATTTGTTACAAAAATAAACGCAGCATGCGGTTTTGCAGAAATAGTCACATATTATTCAACATATGGAACACAACAAATTCCTGAAAAAAATTTTGATGGAGCAGATGATGAATATGTAAATGTCAGAGTAGTTCCTAAAAGTAGCAGTACTAAATATAGAATATATTCTAATAATAAAAGTGGAGATATGATACTTATAGGTACTTATGACAAGGTGGAAACGAAACAATTTAACTTATCTCTTGGTTATGTAAGAACTATAAAAATAAAAAAGAATGCTAGCGGTGACGGAGAAGAATGTACTGTTGGTAATTTTAACTCATATGGTACTAATTATGAAATAAATCAACTTAATGTAGACGATGCTGGTAAAAACCTTATTGTAGCAGGTTATGCCTTTATACAGGAAGTAAATAAGATTAAAAAACATTGTGTAGATCCTCAAATCGATATTGTAGTTACAAATTCCGATGTTTTTTGGATTGATGCAAAAAAGGTAGCTGCAGATAGTTATATTAAAAAAAGATGTTCATTAACAACTGGTGGGACTATATATAAATGTAATAGAGAAACAGTTGAACTATATAGCAGTTCGAATTATTCAACTAACGAATTATTACAAAATAGATACAGATATAAATCAGATTGGATATATAATTATTCAAATGCAACAAAAGTTAATCCAATTTATGATTTTTCATATTCAAGATATTTTGCAGAAGGAAGTTGGGGGAGCAAGTATTTTAAATTAAATAATGGAACAAGGCCAGAGGATTTTGAATACTACTATTTATTTAATTTAAATAAAAATACTTATGATGCTGCAGGTAATATTGGAGCAAATTTGCAATATAAATATTATGATGAAAACAATAACATTAAATTCAAGCAAGCAACAAGAGCCAATGCAATTAATTATTTTTTAAATTATAAATATGATAAGTTTTATATTAATCCGAATTTTTACTTTTTTATACCATTAGATCAAATAAGAAACAGATTAAACTGGGCAGCTGATCTTAACAAACTACCAAAATTAAAATTTCAGTTAATAATTTCAACCCCAACAGCAAAGAAAATCATATATGGTACTGAAGTTCAAACAGCAGCATTATCAACAAGGGTAACTCAAATATCAGTATTAAATAATTTTGCAGATACTGATAGAATGAAAGATATTTTAGATGATTACAATATTACATTTGGAAATAAAGTTGGTAATAATATAAGTGCAACAGGTCTTCAAACCAAAGTACAATTTTTATCAGTATCGACCATGAGAGGAAGATTATATAACGAGAATACAGCAAGCATATATTTTTATAGAGTAGATGAAGGAAAAGGTACATCTCCTTTCTTTGCAAATTCCTATTCAAAAATAGATGGTAAATACGTCTTATATCATGATGCAACAGGAGATAATAAATATCAATTTACTGTGGATTCAATTAAAAAATTTGCAAATTATTATCCGATTAATTTATATTTATTAAAAGTATCTAGTGAAGCAAATACAAAAAATTATGTTTGCAAAGATAGAAATGGAAGTAGAGGCATAAGCAGAATATGTATGATACCTAATGAATCTGGTAAAAAAATTTATGCTTTATCAACATGGATTAAACCTGCAGGAATAACTACATTTAATTTAAAATGTAGACAGGGGTATGTAATTACAAACACAGCTTCAACAGGATGCTGCCCTGAAGCAGATTGGATAAATGATTATCCAAATAAAACCAAAAAAACTTGTTGTACAAATGATAAAAAAGTAACTAATTATGCAAGTGCAACAAAAGCAACAGAATGTTGTCAATCAGGGCTTAGAACAGTATCATCAAATACTGGAAACATAAATTTGTGTGGGGAAATTTGTCAAGCACCGTTGTTTACATGCCCTTCTACTGCACAAAAAGATATAAAAGGTAAATGTTGTACAAAAGGAAAAATTTCAAGTGCAACAGGAGAGTGCACTGATGGTAATGAAGTTGAAGGAAAAGATAAAAGTGGTGCAATATGCAAGCTAAGTGATGCTGAAGGTTGTGAATGTCCAAGAATAAACAAAGAATATAGTTGTACAGATAAAGAAGATGTAACTAATAAGGATGCAGGTTCAGTTACATTTAGTGCAAAAAAAAGTGCTAATTCACCTTCAATTTCTTGTACAGATACATATCTTGTAAGTTATAATAAAAAAATGAAAATATATCAGGGCTATAAATTTGATTACCCAGTAAAAATTGTAGTACAAAGAATTTGTAATACTAACAATACTAATAATTTTATTGAGATAGACAATGATATTTTATCAGCAGTTGCTGATCCAATAAAACTTAAAAATATTACTGTAAATGCAACACAAGAAGGATTACCTGAAAATACACGTGCAAAAAATAATAAAAAACAATATGAAGTTGCACTTGCAACTGAAGAAGAAATATTTAAAATTGTAAGAACAAATACAACAATGCAACGAAAGGAATTCTTTCTAGAATACAGGGAGGATTATTATATAAATTATCAAACAGGAGAAATAAAGCAAGCGGATCTTATTACAGAAGATGATAAGTTATTTTCTCTATCTGGTAGATATATATATTTATTAAGGAGTGCACCAGTATCAAAAGAAAATGATAATACAGTTAATGTAAAAATAAAATTAAGTAATATTGATAATAAAGAAAGTACGATAAAAATAAGTTGTCCTTATGATATAGTGGAAAACAAGTCTGTAAAATATTACTTTAGGCAAATTGATTTAAAAAAACCATTTCCAAGAACTACAATTGGTGAAAACTGGAAGACTGATGAGGCTAAAAAAGTTATTCAACAAATAAAAGTAGATGCTGATACATTATATAATGAAGATAATACAATATATGAAATAAATATTAATTCAGATACATCAAGAAAATTAAAAGATTACATTAATGATCATGGATATTATGATACTACTAATAAGATAGAGATTAATGATACATGGCAAAGTGGATTAATATACGGTGAAGATTATACAGATGTCTTTACTAAAAAGAGATAATGGAGGTGATTGATTATTAATATATCAACGTGGGGTGCTTTTTTAATAGCACTGTGTGTGGTGACAATAGCAACTCTGGGAGTAGTTCAAGTCATGACAACAACAAACGAAAGTGACTATTATTCTTTAAAAGAAATAGTAGATGCATCAATGGAAGATTCTGTCGAGGTAGGAACACTAACACAGGATGGAACATTAAAAGTTAATGAAGAAAGATTTATTGAAATATTAACTCTTAGGTTTGCAGAAGCGGCAAGTGCAAATAGAGCTTATAAAATAAGAGTTGTATATTTTCAAGAAGAGCCTCCAATAGCATGTGTTGAAGTTAAAACTACAATTACTTCAGCAAAATTGTTCGGAGGGTCTGAAACAAATACAGTAGTTAACAGAATAAATGCAATTTTAGAGCAGAAAATAAATGCTCTAGCAGAAGATTAGAATAGAAAGGGATTAAAATATGGAAAAAATAAAACAGTTTTTAAAAAATAAAAACACAGTCACATTTCTTGGAATTATTGTAGCAGTATTAGTTTTATACTTCTCATATAATTACAAAGTTAACCAGGCAACAAGGCCAATAAAAGTTCCTGTTGCAAAAGAGGCTATTGAGCCAAGAACAAAGATTACAAGTGAGATGATTAGATATGTCAATGTACCACCGGCATTTGTAACAAGTGGAGTAGTAATAGAACCAGGTAGTATAGTTGGCAAGTATTGTTCACATAATACAATTATTCCAGAAGGAAGTGTATTCTTTAAAGCAATATTAAAAACAAAAGATGATATGCCAGACTCAGCACTAGAGAGTTTAAAAGAGGGAGAAACACTTGTAAACTTGCCAGTTACAATGGAAAAATCATATTATAATACAATATTACCAAATAACTATATTGATATATATGTTAAAACATATATAAAAGATGGTGGAACAGAAAAATTAGGATATGGTAAGTTATATTCTAATGTTAAGGTATTAGCAGTAAAAGATAGTGCAGGTAGAAATGTATTTGAGACATTAAAAGTTACAAGAACACCAAGCACAATTATATTTGCTATGAGTGATGAGAATTACTATATAATGACAAAAGCAATAACATTAACAAAAGAAAAAGTAGGGGCAGATAGTGTAGGAGTTGTGATTGAACCTGTACCAACAAGTAAGGAATTTGCAATAAAAGAAGAAGCAGAGCAAATAAGCAGTGTTAAGTTAAGGGATATTATAGATAAAAGAATTACATCTGTAGTGGAGTAATTATGGAAAATTCAATGTTTTCATCAATTGATTTTGGTCCAATTATAAAGTATTTAGAGAATGATGATGTAACAGATATTTCATATAGTAATTCAGGTCAAGTATGGGTTAAAACTCTATCAAAAGGTTTATATAGGGTAGAAGAACCAGAAATAAATAATACATTAATTGAAAAAATAGCGTTTCAGTGTTCTAATGTAATGGGTAAGACATTTAATATGGCATCACCATTCTTAGATGCTGAGAGTGCAGAACTACGTTTAAACTTTGTACATGATTCAATTGCAAAAAATGGTATTGCTGCTGTTTTTCGTAAAACACCGGCAAAAATAAGACTAGAAAAAGAAAAATTATTAAAAGAAAATTATGTGTCACTTGATATCCATGATTTTTTACTAACATGCGTATATGGACATTGTAATATAGTTGTAAGTGGAGAAACAGGCTCAGGTAAAACAGAGTTTGTAAAATATTTAGCAGCACATATTAGAGAAAATGAAAAAATAATAACAATTGAGGATACTTTAGAATTGCACTTAGATCGTATATTTCCTCACAGAGATATAGTTGCTATGAAAAC